>CAYNOM010000036.1:0-19740 GCA_964398415.1 uncultured Polyangiales bacterium
TCACACGATGCGGAAGCCCGTGGGACGCTCGCTGCCCCAACGAACTTCCTGCGTCGAGATGTGCTCGGCCACGTCCTTCGGCTCCGAGTAGTTGGGCTCTTCGCCGGGTGCGTAGGGCGGCTCGGGAAGCGGAGTCTTCTTCGTGTGGCCGTAGTCTTTCGGGCGCGCGACGAGCACCGGGCACTTGGCCTTGCGCACCAGGGTCTCGGCCACCGAGCCGAGCAGCACACGATCGAAGCCCCTGCGTCCATGGGTGCCGACCACGATCAGGTCGGCGTCGTAGTCCACCGCCACCTGGAGCAGCGTGTCGGCCGCCTTGCCGATGCGGGCGTGGGTCATCACCGCGGACATGTCGACGGAAATTCCAACCGCGCAGCCCACCTGATCGACCCGCTCGCGCAGGATGGTCGGCGCGCGCTCCAGCACCTCTTCTTCGGTGGCCAAAGCGGGCTTCTCGGGGTCGTCGACCACATCGCGCGGGTCGAGCACGTGCACGACGTGCACCCGGGCCAGCAAGCCCGAAGCCAGCAGCGCGAGCGCCTCGACGATCGCATCGTCGCCGGCGTTGCCAAAGTCGACCCCCACTACCGCAATGCGTCCCTTAACCTGGGTCATCGACACACCCTCCTTCCTTAAGCGTCTGCGGAAGTGCACTTCACTGGCACTCCAATTGCTTCAAACAGCACGGGAGGTTCCCCATGCCTTTGCGTCATCACCCCTCGCCACTGTCGACCCGCGCCCACCCTACGGTGTTCATGGTCGTATTGGCGCTCTCGGTGCTCGTCCTACTCTTGTTCGCGGTGCGGGCACAGTGAGCCGTCGCACTCAGGCGACGGCTTCCAGCCTCGCCCGCAGCTTCTCGCGGGCGCCGGCCAGGATCTGCCCTGCGCGCTGACGAGACACGCCGAGCTCACGTCCCAGATCGGCGAGGCTCTTGCCCTGATCTTCGAAGAACTGCTCGCGCACGATCTCCGCTTCACGCGCGGAAAGTGTGCCCAATGCGCTGGCGACGCTGTCTTCCTTGAGCGCGTTGTGCTCGGCTTCGGCCACGCGTTCCTCCGGCCCAAGCAGCTCGTCGACGGGTTCGAACCCAGGGACGCCGTCCTCGTGGGACAGCGACACGTCGCGTGAGCTCAAGGCCACATCGACGAGCTCGACGTCGTGCTCCGGGATGCCGAGGGCCCTGGCGACCTCCGCGCGGTCGGGCGAGCGGCCGAGCTGCTGCGAAAGCGCGCGCTCGGTTTGTCGCAAACGCGCTCGCGCAACGCGTGCGCCACGGGTCGACGGGACGCCGACGATGCGACGGTTGGCGAAGGCGTAGCGGCGCACGCAGGCGCGCACCCACCACGCGGCATAGCTTGCGAAGCGCGAGTTGTGGCCGAGGTCGAAGCGGCGCACCGCCTCCATCAGGCCGAGCACGCCCTCGCTGATCAGATCGTGGGCGCTCAAGCCGTCGCGCGCATAACGCGAGGCGATCTGCACCACGAGGCGCATGTGACAATCGACGATCTCACTCACCGCGCGCTGATCCCCGCACTGGGCGGCCACGAGCAAACTGCGCTCGCGCTCCGGGTCAAGCATCGGCTTCACGCGGGCGGCGTGACGATATCGTCCCCATTCGAGCTCGAATTCGCGCACTGGAACCTCCCACATCAGCTCCAATGCAGCGCATGTGCCAACGGTTGGGAGTCGCGCAAAAGCGTTTGTTTCTCTCGGTTTCTTTCTAGGTGGACGCGAAACCGGTAGGCGAAATGGCGCAGGAGGTTCGCTGGAGTGGGGATCTCTGCGCAACCCTTGCGCCCACGCGCTCAGTGCACGATCAAGACAGGCACGTTGCTCGTGCGCACGAGCAGCTGCGACACGCTGCCGAGCAACACGCGTTCGACGGCGCCCTTGCCGGTGGAGCCAAGGCAGATCACGTCGGCGCCGATCTCTTCGGCCAGCTTCTCGAGCCGCTTGACCGGATCACCGCGCACGATGTGGCGCTTGACGCCCGCGGCCTCTGCGCCGAGCACGGCGTTCACGGAGCGCTCGAGCTCGGTGTCGAGAAAGCGCATGTAGCGCTCTTCTTGGGCAGGCGTGGGCCACGGAATGCCGAGAGAGGGGTCGCTGTGGCCGTCGTAGACGTCGGGATGGACGTGCACGAGCTCGAGGCTGCCACCGAGCTGTTTGGCCAAGTCCGCGGCGAAGGACAGGGCACGGCTCGCGGGATCCGAAAAGTCGTGCGCCACCAGGATCTTTTTCGTCGCCATGAAGTCACTCCCAGATCGAGATCGGGTGAAGAGGTCCGTTCGAACCTTGCAGAGTGCAAAGCGTGCGCCAGGTTGGCGTGCATGACCAGCACAGAGGTTCACACTTTCGTGTTTGCCCACGGCGCGGGCGCCCCCATGGACAGCCCTTTCATGGAGCACGTGAGCGAGGGCCTCACGGCCCAGGGGCTTCGGGTCGTGCGCTTCGAGTTTCCGTACATGCAGGCCTTGCGCGAGACGGGCCGGCGTCTTCCGCCCGATCGCATGCCGGTGCTCGAGGCCCGCTTTCGCGCTGAGCTCGAGCGCCTCGGTGATCTCGGGGGCGTGTCGATCGGCGGCAAGTCGATGGGGGGTAGGGTGGCCACGCGCATCGCCGACGAGCTCGGCGTCGCCAGGGTGGCCGCCCTCGGCTACCCGTTCCATCCGCCCAAAAAGCCCGAACAAACGCGTGTGGCGCACCTCGCGACGCTGCGCACACCGTGCCTAATCCTGCAGGGCACGCGCGATCCCTTGGGCAACCCGGAGGAGATTCGTAGCTACGCCCTGTCGCCCTCGATTTCGGTCGAGTACATCGAGGACGGCGATCACTCTTTCGTGCCGCGCAAGCAAAGTGGGCGTACCGAAGCCCAGAATCTCGACGACGCCGTGGCACGGCTCGTCCGTTTTCTGAGCGGCCGACACGCTCTGGCGTAGGCGGGGGTCACGTAGAATACTCGGCGCGCCGTGCAGCACAGAGCCCCCGACGCGAGAGCGGCCCAGGACGGCCGTGAGGAGATCCGTCGCGGTTTCGTGTGGCTGGGGGCCGCGAGCGCCATCGGGCGCGTGCTCGACGTGGCGAGCGTGTTCATCGTGCTGTGGTTCGTGTCGAGCGAGGAGCTCGGCCAGGCCACGCTGGCCTGGAGCGTGGCCGTCATGCTCGAGGCGCTCAACGGCCTCGGAGTGGGCGCGGCCCTGGTGCAGGCGGGCCCCAAGCTCGGAGAGCGCGAGAAACACAGCGCGTTCTGGTACGCGATGGGCGCGGCGACCCTGCTCATCCTGGTGGTGTTCGCGGCGGCCGGGTTGCTCTCTTCGCTCTACGACAGCCCACCGCTCGCGGCCATGCTGCGCGTGTCGGTGACGAAGCTGTGGTTCGTCGGCGCCGCGGTGGTGCCCCTCGCCATGCTGAACCGCGAGCTCCGTTACGAGCGCATCGCAGCGGTGTCGACGGCAGCGACCCTGGGCTCGAGCGTGCTCACCTGCGTGCTCGCCGCGCTCGGCTTCGGGGCCTGGGCCCTCGTGCTCGGCCAAACCTCCCACGGCCTCATCACCATGCTGGGCGCCTTCTGGGCCCACGACTACCGGCCGCGCCTCGTGTTCGATCGGCTGTTGCTCGCCCCGCTTGCGCGCTTTGGCGGACAGCTCGCGGCCTCCAGCGTGCTCTATCACTTCTACCGCAACGTCGACTACTTCATCCTCGGTCGCATGCTCGACGTGAGCGCCGTCGGCATGTATCGCGTGGCCTTCGACCTCGCGATGACGCCCACGTTGGCGATCCTGACGGTGGTCAATCGCGCGGCCGTACCCGTCTACGCCCGCCTTCATACCGACCTCGCCGCGCTGAAGAGCGCCTTTCTGTGGACCCTGTCGTCCCTCGGCCTTCTGCTCGTGCCGCTGACGGTGGTGCTCGGCCTCAACGCCGAAGACCTGTTGAGCTTCGTGAAAGATGGCGAGTGGGCCGAGGCTGCCCCCATCGTGCCCTGGCTGTGCGCGGCCGCCCTGCTGCGTTGTCTCGATCAGACCTTTCCCCAGGTGTTTCAAGGCCTCAGGCGTCCGGCCTTCGCCTTCTACGATGCTGCCCTCAGCGTGGTGACGGTGGCGGGCCTGATCTACGCGAGCCTCTCTGTGTTCGGGGCAGCGCATGGCGCGGTGGTCGTGGCCTGGGCTTGGCTCGCCGCCTACCCGCTCCTGATCGTGGTGCTCGCACTGCTCCTGCGGCTGCTCATGCCCCTCAGCTTCTCCGAGCTGCTGCACACCCAGCGCCACACCGTGGGCGCCCTGGTCAGCATGGTCCTTGCGCACCTCCTCGTTTCGCCGCTGTGCGCGGGGTTTGCCGCCTGGCTCAGGCTCGCCTTGTGCGTGCTCGTCGAGGGCGCGGCCTACGCGCTGTATGTGCGCTACGTCGCCAGGATTCGGGTGTCCGAGGCGCTCAAACCCCAGCCGCGATCCGCACCCACAGATGGCGCTGTTGACCTCTCGGCCTCGCGCACGTAGACCCAGACGCCGTGCCGAAATGGTGGCATCCAGGTGACGGCAGCGAGCGCCTGCCTCGACGATGATGCGGGCGGGTGAGGTCTGGGTCATGGCTCGTGTGTTGAAAGCCCTGTACGTCGTTCTGCCCATGCTCGCGGGCATCCTGGCGCTGTGGCTGCTCGAGGCGAGCCGCGTGACAGGAGCCGCGCCGGTGCGCGAGGTGCCCGGGTCGAAGAGCTCGCGGCTCGTGGTGTTTTGGATCGACTCCTGGGCGGACACCGAAGCCGAAGATCCCAAGCTCGCACCGCGCATGCACGCGCGCAGCGCACGACAGGGCTCGCTCCGGGGGCCCGCACGTGCCTGCGCCGATGCGGTGAGCGTGCCCTGCTTCACGGCCATGGTCACCGGCGTCGATCGCTTCAGCGTGTTCGCGCTCGGCAAAAACTTCGGGGCCCGTGAGGGGGCGTTAGAGGGCAGCGTGCTGCGCGCCCTGCAGGAGCGGGGCAAGCGCATCGGCTACATCGGGGTGCCCATGTTCCAGCACGTGCTGTCGGGCCTCGACTACCTGTCGATCGCGCCCAACGCCCCCGACGTGCCCACCATCGCGCGCGCGCCCGCTGTGCTCGACGAGGAGCGTCTCGATCTGCTGATCGTGCACCTGCACGAGACCGACGACTACGCCCACCGCTTGGGGCCGAGTAGCGACACGTACCAAGGTGGCGTTCGCAAGATCGACGCGGCGATCGATCGCGTCTTCGCACAGCTGAGGCCCACCGATCACGTGATGATCATGGGCGATCACGGGCACACGGACGATGGCCGCCACTTCGCGGGCCTCGACGTGCCGACCTACGCTGCGCTGTTTGGGCCGCTCGTGACGCGCTCGCTCAGACAGCCCATGGCCGTGAGCGATTTTGGGGCGCTCTGGGGCCGCGTGTTCGGGCTCGACTTCGGTGCGGCGTCCTGGGTCGATGACTACTTCGAGGGGCGTGCCGTCAAGACGCCGAAGGAGCTACCGGAGCTGCCCGGGGGTGCACCCACGCCGCTCTGGGCGGCCCTCGTGTCGCTCGCCCTCGGTCTTTCGGTCGCCTACTCGCCGTGGGCCCGCAGGGCTCTTTTCGCAGAGCCGCGTCGCGCACTCGCTCTCGGCGTCGTCGGCGTCTCGCTCGTGGCCCTTTCGGGTGCGCTGTGGACCGCCGTGCGCCCGCACATCTCGTTTATGCCGCTATCGCGCAGCCTGCTGATCGTGACCGCAGGCGGGCTCCTCTTCACGCTGCTCACACGCCTCGTCTACCGCCGCCTACCGCGCTCGTGGCTCGAGCTGTCGTTCGTCGGGGCGCTGCTTCTGTCCTTGCCCACGGTCTACAAGTACGGGGGCACCTTCGCGATCATGACCTGGCTCGGCATCGTGTTGGGCGCGCTCGTCGTGCGTGCCCTGCGCGCGCGCAAGTGGCTGTACGCGCTCGGCCTCGGCGCGGTCTTTTTGCCCTTCTTCACGCTCTACAATCCGGCCGTGCGCAACTTCTCGGTGCGCTGGTTTCCCGTCTACAGCGAGTGGATTCCTGGTCATGCCACGTTTGCCTGCGCGCTGTGGCTCGTGCTCGCGCTCGTGATCCGACCGGACGATGGGCGCCCCCACGGGCCCATGGCGCGCTCGGCCGCGCTCGGCCTGATGTTCGCCGGCCTCGCGGGCAGCGTTCCCGCGGCGTGGTTCGTTTTGCCCTGCGCGCTGGCTTTGCCCCTGTGCATCCTTTCGCTGCGCAAAGACCGCTTCGCGAGCCTGGCCGTGATGGCCTCGATCCCGGCGCTCTGGTTCTTCGCGGAGCGCGACAGCGTGACGCTCGCACCCGTCGTCGCCTCGCTCGTGCTCTGGGCGGCTTTGCCGAGGGCGACGCGCAGCGAATCGGTGGTGCTGCGCGCGCTCGTGTTGATCGCGCTCACGGCCATGACCTTCTGGGCGTCCATGGGGGCAAGGCTCACGGGCGTGACCTTCAACTTCTTCTTCGCGTGGCTGCCGGCGGACGTGCCCGTCACTCGCACCTGGCTGCCGCATGCCCTGTTCGTGGTGAGCAAATACGCGCTGCCTCCGCTGCTCGGCATGGTGCTCGCCCGTCACACGGTGGGGCCCAAGCTGTTCGAGGCCTCGCCGGTGGTGGACGCCCTCGGGCGCGCGAAGCTCGGCCTCGTGGTGGTGTTCATGAGCGCCTTCTCGTTCGCGAGCCCCGATGCGGGGCCGTTTCTCACCGCCGACGTCGTGCAGGAAGCCGTGCTGTGGATGCTGATGCTCGGCGTGCTCGCGTCCTTGCCCAAGCGAGTGCGAGAGCCAGAGCCGCGCGACGAGGTGCCGGCCGAGCGGGCGTTTCTCGGCGAGGGGCTCGAGGACGCCGCGCCGGCGGGCTGAGGCCTCAGGCCGTCTCGATGATGCGCGAGAGCACGCGCGCGGTGGCGCCGCCATCCACGTGCTCGTGCACGAGCTCGATCACCTGGCGCCGCCGAGTGGCATGGGCCTCCGGGTGTTCGATCGCCTCACGCAGCGCAGCCAAGAAGGCCGCGAGCGTGTGCGGCGCGGGGCCCGCCACGATCTGCTCGAACGGAATGAAGAAGCCGGGCGAGCGCGTGTAAGCGTCGAGGTCGTAGGGCAGAAAGATGGTGGGTCGGTCGAGCAGCAGAAAGTCGTAGTAGACGCTCGAGTAGTCGGTGATCAACACGTCGAACTGGGGCAGCACGTCGGTGACCTCTTCGACCACGTCGCCTTGCATGGGCACGATGCGTCCTCGGCGCTGCTTCAGGCGCGCGGCATCGTTCGGATGGGTGCGCACGTACATTACGGCGTCGAGCGTCTCGAGGGCCTGCTCGAGGGCGTCGAAGTCGAGGTCGTCGAACGGAAACAGCCGCGTGTCGACACCATCGCGCCAGGTGGGGCAGTACAGGATGCGCTTCGTATGAGCGGGCAGCGCGGGGGTGTAGCGCGTGTGCACCGGCGTCACGCCCGGGCCGAACAACACATCGGTGCGCGGCTGGCCGGTGACGTACACGCGCTCGAGGGGCAGGCCGAAGGTCTCGGAAAACAGCCTGGCCATGGCCGTGCTGGTGGCGATCATGCACTCGTAGCGCGCCATCTCGCGCAGGTTTCGGCGCGCGTAGGAGCGCGTCATGAAGGCGGGATCGGCGCGTGAGATCTTCTTGATCGGCATGCCGTGATAGACGTTGATGATGCGCGTGCGGCGACTCGTGAGCAGCACGGGCCCGAGGTCGCCGAGCGAGTGGGTGAGCACGACGGCACAGGCTCGCGCACCGAGCCACACGCCGTAGAGCGAGCGCGACGACACGACGCCGGGCCGGCCCTGCTTCAAGACCGCTTCGCGCTTCGTCAGCCACACGGCTTCGATGCCGCGCGCCTTGGCCGCCTCGAACAGAGGCGCCGTGTTGCCTCCGTAGACGCGGCCGGTGAAGGCGTACAGGCGCGGATTTTTCGGCACGAGCTTTCCGAGCACCGCGCTGAGCGCGCCGTAGAAGATGTCTGAAAGCTGCATGGCGGAGGCCTCGTGAGGTGGGCGGCAATCACCCGAACAGAAAGGCGGCGACGAGCAACAAGAGCGTCACGGGGAGCGTCATGCCGAGGGCCGAACCGACGGCGTGGTGTTTCGCGCTGATCTGGGTCAGGGCGAGGGCACCCGTCACCGGGGGAAACATGATCGTGACGGTGCGCAGCAGCATGACGGACCGGATGGGGTGCGCGTCGAGCTCTCCGAACGCCCGGCGCATCCAGGGCCTTTGCACGTCCGAAGACAGGGGTTTTCCGCCGATGCGCCGCACGAGCTCGAAGTTGATCAACACAGAGAGATTGCTCGCGAGCATGCACAGAAGCCAGGCCTGAAACCAGGGAAACAGGGCTGGGGCGACCATCACGAACACGACGCCCGGCACCTGAGCCACCACTGCCGCCACGAACACCCCGACGAACATCACCGGCCCGAGGGGCCCCGCGTTCGACACGAGCTCTCGGATGCGCTCGGCGCTCAAGTAGGCGTCGAGCCCGAGCCACCTGGCGGCGACGTAGAGTCCGAGCATCGAGGCTACGGCCAAGCTGAGTCGTGTCGATCTGTCGAGCTTCAGACGCAAGGAAACTTCTTCTCGAGCGCGCGCATGCTGCGGCCGATCACGAAGCGGAAGATGAAGCGACCCAAGAGCCGCATCGGCAGCGTGCCCGGGCTACCGTGGCTGAGCCAGGTGAGGTGCGTGCCGCCCAGGGGATGGGGCTCGGTCGTCAACACGCCCAGATGGTTTCGAAACATGCCCATCAGCGACGCGTCCGTCGCAGCGTAGGCGAGCAAGCGCCCAGGCTCGAAGGCCACCACACGCTCGCGCGTCGTCGGCCCCAGGGGTGGCTCGATCACGCGCACGGCGCCCACTTGGCCTTGCACTTCGGCTTCGGAATCGTCGACGCTGACCCGCGAGATCAACGGCATCCACTCGGGAATGCGCGGAAAATCGGTGATGAACGCGAACACCGCCTGAGGCGCGGCGCCGAGGCGTGTGGCGTATTCGTGGGTGAGCGGCGACGCGGTCAGCTCGGCGCCGCGCGACAGCGCGTAGGGGCTGGGGTGGGTGGAGCTCACGCGACTCTCCTTGCCTCGCTCTAGCTAGCTGAGCAGGCCGGCCCGTATAGCACGTCGCTGGGGTCACCAGGGAATCGTGAACGAGACACGAGAGCAGCCTGCGGCGTGACGGCCGCGTGACAAATAGGTCGTTTGCGTGTCCGGTCTGTGGCGTCTCCTTGACGCGGGCAGCTCTGTCGGCTTTCTTCGCGCCGCCAAAGGAGAACGACCATGGCGCTCACGCGAGACAAAGTCTTCTGGGATGCGTTTACGAGCCACGCGCAGCGCACCGTTCGAGCCTCGGAGCTCTTGCTCGAGCTGCTCGAGCATCCCGAGAAGGTCGAACAGCTGGCGCGCGAGATCGGCGATCTCGAGCATGAGGGCGACAAGATTACCCACGATACGGTGCTCGCACTGCACCAGACGTGGATCACGCCCCTCGACCGCGAGGAGATCCACGCGCTCATCACGTCCCTCGACGACGTGCTCGACTTCCTCGACTCCGCTTCCGATCGCATCGCGCTCTACAAGCTGAGCAGCATGCGTCCCGAGGCCATCGACCTCGCCAAAGTGCTGCACAGCTGCTGCGTCGAGATCGAGAAAGCCGTTCTGCTCTTGCAGAACATCAAGGACGTGAAGCCGCTTCTCGACATTTGCATGCACATCAATCGCTACGAGCACGACGCCGATCAGATCCTGCGTCGCGCCTTGGCTCGTCTCTTCAACGAGACGACGAACCCACTCGAAGTGATGAAATGGCGTGATGTGCTCGACGCCATCGAGACCGCCACCGACCGCGCCGAGGACGTCGCCAACATCATCGAGGGCATCGTGCTGGAGCACGGCTGATGACCACCACCATCGCCATCATCATCATCGCGGCGCTGATCTTCGACTACATCAATGGCTTTCACGACGCGGCCAATTCCATCGCCACGGTGGTGTCGACCCGCGTCTTGTCTCCGCGTGCGGCAGTGGTCTGGGCCGCGTTCTTCAACTTCGCGGCGTTTCTGGTCTTCCCGTCCCACGTGTCTGCGGCCATCGCCAAGGGCGTGGACATGGCTGCGATCACCAACAACGTCCTGCTCGCCACGCTGGTGGGTGCGATTCTGTGGAACGTGCTCACTTGGTGGCTCGGCCTGCCCTCGTCCTCGTCCCACGCGTTGATGGGCGGCTTCGCGGGCGCGGCTTTGACCCACGTTCCCGAGCTCGGGATCCTCGATCCCAAGGTGTTCACGAAGACCGTCATCTTCATCGTGGTAGCTCCCACCTTGGGCATGGTGATAGGTTTCTTGCTGTTCAAGCTCGTGCGCTTCGCGTTCGGCGGCCAGGGGCCCGGCAAGGTGGACCGACTGTTTCGACGCGGGCAGCTCGTGTCGGCCGCGCTCTATTCGCTCGGTCATGGCGGCAACGACGCGCAGAAGACCATGGGCATCATCACCGTGCTCTTGATCGCCGCGGGCTTGCAGGAGCAGTCCGACAAGCCCGACCCGCAGCTGTGGGTGGTGCTGATCTGCCACGCGGCCATGGGCCTCGGCACGTTGTCGGGCGGCTGGCGCATCGTGCGCACGATGGGCATGAAGATCACGAAGCTCAAGCCGGTGGGCGGCTTCTGCGCCGAGACCGGCGGTGCCATCACGCTCGGCATGGCGGTGTTCCTCGGCGTGCCGGTGTCGACGACGCACACGATCACGGGCGCGATCATCGGGGTGGGCGCCTCCGAGCGTCGCTTCAGCGCGGTGCGCTGGGGCGTGGCGGGACGCATCCTGTGGGCCTGGGTGCTCACCATCCCCGCCGCAGGTGGGGTCGCGAGCCTGACCTATCTCTTGCTGCGTGCGCTCACCGGCGAAAACTGAGCGGGCACCCGGCGAGGCATCTCGACACACCAGGTGACGCAGCGACCAGATTCCCCGTACGCTGTGGAGAGAAGTCGGGAAATCATGGGCCATGGCGACGAACGCGAGCAGCGCAAGCGGCGGGGAGCTCTCTTCCCGCCGGGGCTCGTGCCCGTACTGTCCGAGCTCTTGCCTGATCACCCGGTGCTCGAGGCGTTCGGGGAGGCCGCGATGGCCGAGGTGCTGACGGCGGTGTTCTTTGCGAGCCTCGAGACCGAGGAGCACGAGCATCATCCGATCCGCGTCCTCTTGATGCGCGAGGCTCAAATCATGCAGGAGCCGGCGCACGGCGCGTTGGGCTTTCAGCTTCTGCCGTTTCGCGCCGAGATGTCGTGCAGCACGCGCCACCTCTTGCGGCTTGCGCGCGCGCTGGGCTCCGACCGACTCGCCATCACGATCACGGGCAGCCCCGAGCGATTCGCCATCACGGGTCTGGCGCGTGAGGGGTTTGGCAAGGACGAGGGCGAGCTGATCGAGGTGCGTGCGCCGGAACCGGGTTGTCTCGAGGTTCGGCTGCGCGGGCGGCGCTTGATCGAGTACGTGCGCGGCAAAATCCAGGTGCCGCCGGAAGACGTGCTGCTGTCGGCAGGGCGGGTGCGAGACAGGCTGCTCGCCTTCGCCGCCGAAGCGCGCGCCCCCTCGGGCTACATCGATGCGGTGGCCAGCGCGGTGCGCCATCTCGCCGAGCATCCCCACGGCGGAATCCTGGTGCTCAGCGCCACGGACGAGCCCGAGATCTCGGACGAAGCGAGCTTCGTGCTGCAGTCGGACACGCACCTCTGGGACGTGCTTCACGAGCTTCACCACGAGCTCGAGCACGGCGCGACGGCAAACGAGGAGGCGATCTCGGGCGAGCTGCGGCGCCAAGCGATGCGCGCGGAGATCGAGCGCACCATCCACGAGATCGGTCGCATGACGGCGCTCGATGGCGCCACCATCCTCGACCGCCGACTCGGGGTGCGAGGCTTCGGGATCGTGCTGCCGGTGCGCGCAGACCTCACCGTGATCGAAGTGCTCGACGCCGCGGCCAGGGAGCGCAGGGCCTTTCTGCTCGACCAGTACGGTGCGCGGCATCGCGCGGCAGCGTCCTACGCCGCATCCCAGCCGGGCAGCCTCGTGTTCGTCGCCTCGGCCACGGGCGACATCGGGTGCATGTTGGCGGACGAGCAGGCTCAGAACGTGCTTCTGTGGCGCTTTCGTTCGAGCGACCTCGCCTCGCCCGTGCCGTGAGGGGCGTGGGCGCGGAGGGATCGGCGACGGCCTTCTTCTTCTTCTGACGAGCCGTACCAAGGTGTACTAGGTTGCGCGGGCCATGTACCGAGCCCCACACCTTTTTCGATTGCTGCGATTGCTGTGCCCCTTCACCTTGGCCGCCGTCGTCGCGGCCTGCGGCGCCGTGCGAGCGCCGAGCGCGCCCGTCTACGCACCGTTGCCCGCGCCCGAGCGCGATGCCGAGGCGCTGCGGAGCGAGCGCTTGCCCGCGGACGTGACGCCCCTGTCCTACGCGCTCGAGCTGAATCTCGTGCCCTCGGCGAAGAGCTACAGCGGTCGGGTGACCATCGAGCTCGCCCTCGATCGCCCGCGCGAGAGCCTCTACCTGCACGCGCGCAACATGCGGGCCAGCGAGGTGCGCGTCGTGCGTCCCGACGCCGAGGTGCTGACGGGTACGCTCGAGGCTGTGGGCGACAGCGGCCTCGTCGCGGTGCGGCTCGCCCAGCCGCTGGCCGCGGGCCCCGTCCGGCTCGAGATCGCCTTCGAGAAGCCTTACACGCAGGGGCTCAAGGGCCTGTACCGCGTCGACGTGGCCGACGATGCCTACCTGTTCACCCAGTTCGAGGCCATCGCTGCGCGCGATGCTTTTCCGTGCCTCGACGAGCCGCGCTTCAAGACGCCTTTCGAGGTCACCCTGCGTGTGCCCGAGAAGCTCGTCGCCATCGCCAACACGCGCGAGGCATCCTCGAAGGCGATCGAGGGCGGTCTGAAGGAGGTGCGCTTCGCGAAGACGGAGAAGCTCCCCACGTATCTCGTGGCGCTCGCAGTCGGGCCCTTTGACGTGGTCGAGGCGCCGCCCGTGCCGGCCTCCGCGGAGCGCAAGAGCGCCCTGCCCCTGCGCGGCATCGCACCACGCGGGCGCGGGGCCGATCTCGCCTACGCGCTGCAGGAAACGCCGGCCATGCTGCAGGCGCTCGAGCGTTACTTCGGGATCGCCTACCCCTACGACAAGCTCGATTTGATCGCCGTGCCCGATTTTGCGGCGGGCGCCATGGAAAACCCAGGCGCCATCACCTATCGCGACGTGCTGCTGCTGGTGAAGGAGGGCGCGCCTGAGAGTCAGCGCCGAAGCTTCGCGTACGTGCACGCCCACGAGCTCGCCCATCAGTGGTTTGGAAACCTCGTCACCATGCCCTGGTGGGACGACATCTGGCTCAACGAAGCGTTCGCCACCTGGATGGGTGGACGCGCGATCGAAGAGCTCTACCCGGCTTACAAGGCCGACCTCAGCGCACTGACCTACGCCCACTACGCCATGGACGTCGATAGCCGCACGAGCGCGCGCCAGATCCGTCAACCGATCGAGAGCGACGACGACATCGAGAACGCCTTCGATGCCATCACCTACAGCAAGGGCGGCGCGGTGCTCTCGATGTTCGAGCGCTACGTCGGACGCGAGGTGTTTCGCGATGGCCTGCGCCTCTACATGAAACGACATCGCTTCGGCAACGCCACGGCTTACGATCTGATCGCAGCCTTGAGCGAGGTGGCTCGGCGTCCTCTCGAGGCCGCATTCTTCAGCTTTCTCGAGCAGCCGGGTGTGCCACTCATCGATGTGAAGCTCGATTGCACAGGTCCGACGCCGGCCTTGAAGCTCGCGCAGACGCGCTACGCCGCGCTCGGCACGCCGCGAGGGGAGCCCCAGACCTGGCGCATTCCGCTGTGCGTGCGCTACGGCTCGGACGACAGCACCGGCGAGCGTTGCACGCTGCTCGAAGACCCTGAGGCCACGTTGCCGCTCGAAGGCACGGCGTGTCCGAAGTGGTTGATGCCCAACGCAGGCGCCCAGGGCTACTACCGCTTCACGCTGGCAGACGACCAGCTCACGGCCTTGATCGCAGCGGCGCCCACCGCGCTGACCACGCGCGAGCGCATGTCGTTGTCGGTGAACCTGCTTTCAGCGCTGCGCGCGGGCACGATCTCCGGTGATCGGGCCTACGCTGCGCTCGAAAAGCTCGGACAGGGTGCAGAGCGTCACGTGCTCGAGAGTGTGCTCGGCGCCTTTGGCTTCGCGAAGGGCGTCCTCGTCGACGAGGCCCATGAGCCTGGCCTGCGCGCGGCCGTGCGGCGGCTCGTGGGCTCGCGCTTCCAAAAGCTCGGCCTGTTTGCTCCCGAAGGTGGCGAGACCGATGGCGAGCTCAAGCTGCTGCGCGCGCTCGTGGTGCAGAGCATGGCCCTGACCGTGAAAGATCCGAAGGTGCGCGCCGACCTCGCACGCCTCGGCCAGGCGGAGCTCGGCATGCTCGACGACGCGCGCCTCGCACGCCTTCCGCCGGAGCTGCTCGACGTGGCGCTCCAGGTCGCGCTGCAGGACGTGGGGGCCAAGGCCTTCGACGCCGCCCTCGCGCAGCTTGCCGCTTCGGCCGATGGTCTCGTGCGCGGGCGCCTGCTCCGGGCGCTCTCCGACGTGCGTGATCCAGCGCTCTCCGAGCGCGCCCTCGGCCTCAGCCTCGATCCCCAGCTACGCGTCAACGAGCGCCTCGTGCCGCTTCAGGGCCAGCTTTCCCACGTCGAAACCGAAATGCGTGCCTTCGCCTGGCTCGAGCAGCATCTCGATGCCCTGCTGAAGGTGGTGAGCGAGCATCGGGCGAACGACGTGCTGCACTCGCTTCAGGGCTTCTGCAGCATGGAGAGCGCGGCTTCGGTGCGCAGGCTGTTCGAGCCGCGCGTGTCGACGATGCTGGGAGGTCCGCGCGAGCTCAAGCTCTCGCTCGAAGCCATCGAGAGCTGCGCCGCGGTCAAGAGCGCGCAGCGCGAGAGCACGCTCGCCTACTTCGCTCAGGCGAGCTCGGGGAAGTAGCGCGCGTACAGGCTTTCCGTGATCGCGTGCACCCGCGGCGGACAGACGCCAAAACCCGCGGCGAAGGGTGTGCGCCAAATCGCGCTCGCAAACGCAGCGATCGCGGCGTCGTAGGAGGTCGGCTTCTCGCCGAACAAGAAGGGTCCCGTCTCGATCAGCGTCTCGATGGCGGAGAAATCCTGCTGCGCCAGCGCGTAGATCTCTGCGCGCGTGTGACGCGAGATGCCTTGTCCGAACAAGGTGCCGAGCACGCGCTTGCGTACGAGATCGGGGACGATCCAGATCAACGGTGGCCCCATGAACGACCCGAACAACACGCGCTTGAGCTCTTGGAAATGGTCTTCGTCGGTCCAGCGATCGTAAAGCCCGCTCCAGTACGTCCCCTCTTCGAGCGTGCGCTTCACGAGATGGCCGAGGGCGTGTTGACGTTCGCTCAGGTGGCCGTCTACGCGGTCTTCGAAGCGCTCTTTGAGGTGATCGATGATGTGGCTCGAGTCGCCGACCAGCGGGCCGCCGGGCTCGAGCCGCACGTAGGGGATCTTGCCCTTCGGCGCCTTGCGCGGATCGCCTGGCTTCTGCACGTAGGGGATCTCGGCCATGCGCAGGTACAGCTCTACCTTGATGCAGAAGGGGCTGAAGTTGGCCGAGCGCCACGCCCGGGGAGCTTGGTACAGGGTGAGCATGCGCGCCGAAGGTACCACGCTGCCGCCGCGAGCTCGACCGCTCTCAGCCGAGGGCATCGGCGTCGACGACGCTGGGGGTACGGGCTAGCCGGCACAGCTCGAAGCGCTCGATCAGGTCGCGCGCGGAGTGCTCGCGCGGCTCCTTCACGAGTCCCAAAGACCAGGCCAGAAAGCCGACGATCTGCTCGGGGCGCTTGCCCTGCGCGCGATAGCTCGCGATGGACTGGGCGCCGTGGCGCTTGGCGAGCCGCTTTGCATCAGGCCCCAGCATCAGGGGCACGTGCACGAACTTCGGACGCGGGGCAGACAGGGCGTCGTAGAGCGCGAGTTGGTAAGGAGTGCACGAGAGCAGGTCATCGCCGCGCAGCACCTCGGTGATGCCCATGGCGATGTCGTCGACGACCACCGCGAGCTGATAGCTGTGGAGGCCATCGGCGCGCCGCAACACGAAGTCAGACAGCACCTCGCGCGGCACGCTCACCCGTCCATGCAGCCCGTCGTCGAAGGCAAGCTCGGCGTCGGGCAGCCGAAAGCGCAGCGACGTGGGCAGCTCGGGTCGCGTGGGCCCGCTACGGCAGGTGCCTGGATACACAGGCCCGAGCTCCGGCAGGCCATGGGGAGCGCTCGCGAGCGCGATCTCTTTGCGCGAGCAACTGCAGGGGTACACGTGTCCTTCCCGCTCGAGCGCCGACAGTGCCGCGTCGTAGCGCGCCAGGCGTGCGGACTGGACGTAAGGCCCGTGGGGCCCTCCCACATCGGGACCCTCGTCCCAGTCGAGCCCCAGAAACGTCAGGTCTTCCAGGATCGCCTGGGCTGCACCTTTCACCACGCGCTGCGTATCGAGGTCTTCGATGCGGAGCACGAACGCCCCTTGGGAGGATCGCGCGCGCAACCAGCCGAGCAGCGCGGTGCGAGCGAGACCGAGGTGCATCGCGCCAGTTGGCGAAGGGGCAAAGCGTCCGCGATAGCCGGTGTGCACCACCCCGAGGCTGTAGCACGCGGGGTTCGGCGCCGACTATTCGGGAGAAAGTCGCAGGCGGTCTATACTCGCCGCATGGCGAGCACGCTGGAGGCCCTGTCGAAGATCGAGCTGTTCAAGGGCCTCTCGCCCCTGGGGCTAGAGCGCGTGGCTTCCGTCGCGTCCGAAGAGTCGTACGGCCTCGGGCACGTGCTGTTTCGCGAGGGTGAGGTCGGCGACAAGCTCTTTCTGATCCTCGAGGGCAAGGTGCGCATCTCGCGTCAGATTGCGGGCATGGGCGAAGAGGCCCTGGCCGTGCTCGGACCCGGCTCCGCCTTCGGCGAGATGGCCCTGATCGACGAGGTGCCGCGCAGCGCCGACGCCATCATCCACGAGCGCACGAAGCTCCTCGTGCTCTCGAAGGAGGGCATGCAGGACCTTCTGTTCTTACACAAAGACCTCGCCTACGAGATCCTGTGGAACATCGTTCGCGTTCTGTCGGCGCGTCTGCGCGAGACGAACGACAAGATGACGTTCATGAGCGTGAGCGGAAAGTTCTGAGGCTTCGCGCTCAGCGGGTTCAGTCGAGCAGGCCCTTGGTGCCCATCCAACGCTCGGCCTCGATCGCGGCCATGCAGCCCGTGCCGGCCGCCGTGATCGCCTGACGATAGACGTGATCTTGCGCGTCGCCGCAGGCGAACACGCCCTCGATGTTGGTCGACGCCGTCCCGGGGATGGTCTTGATGTAGCCGTTTTCGTCGAGCGTGAGCTGACCCTGGAAGAGCTGCGTGTTCGGCACGTGGCCGATGGCGATGAACAAGCCCTGCGTGGGGTAGATGCTCTCCTCGCCGCTCTTCAGGTTCTTCACGCGTAGCCCGGTGACGGTCTCTTGGCTGACGTCGAGCACTTCGGTCACCACCGAGTCCCACAGAAACTTGATCTTCGGATGCTTGAGGGCGCGCTCTTGCATGATCTTGCTCGCGCGCAGCTCGTCTCTGCGGTGGATCAGCGTCACGCTCTTGCACATGCCGGTCAGATACAGCGCCTCTTCGAGCGCCGTGTCGCCGCCGCCCACGACGCACACGTCCTGGTTGCGGAAGAAGAAGCCATCGCACGTCGCGCAGGCGCTCACACCGCGGTTTTGCAGCGCCTTTTCCGAGTCGAGCCCGAGCCAGCGTGCGCTCGCACCGGTCGAGATGATCACGCTCTTGGCTTCATAGACGGTGCCCTCGGCCTCGAGCTCGAAGGGCGTGCCCTTCGTGAGCACGGCACGTTCGACGTCGGCGGTGATGAAGCGCGTGCCGAAGCGCTCCGCTTGCTTTCGCAGGAGCGCGATCAGCTCAGGCCCCTTGATGCCCTCGGGAAAGCCCGGGAAGTTTTCGACTTCCGTGGTGATCATGAGCTGCCCGCCCGTCTGTCCGCCGACGATCACGCCCTCGATGCACAGGGGCTTGAGGTTGGCGCGCGCTGCGTAGATGGCGGCCGTGAGGCCGGCCGGTCCCGAACCGATGATGATGACGTTTTCCATGGGCACCTTGGGCGGGACTCTAGCTGCATGGCCCAGGGCGGCAAACCTGGCCGAGGGTGCTGCATGTTACACGGCAGGGGCACGCCTCCAGCATGACTGGGCGATCAGGTGTCCGCGCCACCTACGCCTAACCACTTGAGATCCCTGGCTAATGCCTAAACGAGTCAGGCGCGGGCTACCCTCGGGTACCGAAGATGACTCACTTCGGGTTGACAGTCCCCATGTAGCACGCTCCAATAGCCAAACGGCGCTATGGCTCCATGTCGGAGCGGGGGAAGCGCCGGAACGGGGGACACCTTGCTGCCGTTTCAGTTCCTAGACATGGTCGACGGTCTGACACGCCTCGACCCAGTACGAACCTACCCAGGCCGCGCAGCGGAGCTCGTGGCGCGGTTGTGCGGCGCTGAGGGGTTCGAGGTTCAAATCGAAGGGGGAGACACGGCGACCAGCGATACGCCACGCGCGGGTCGTGCTCACATCGAGCTGCCGCTCCGCTCAGGTCGGCAACACCTGGGTCAGCTCGTGCTCTATCTGGAGGAGGGCAAGGAGCGGCTCGATCCGCATGACCTGCGCACCGCGCGCTGGGCCGCGCGCATCATGGGACGCTGTCTGAGCTACGCCTCGCGCATGCGCCATGATCCGCGCAAATCGGGCATGGAGGACGTCACCGAGGCCCTCTCGCGCGCGCCGCTCACACCGCGTGAGCGCGACGTGGTGGGGCTTCTGATGTCGGGGGCCTCCACACGACAGATCGCCTCGGAGACGCATCTCACGGTAGGCACGGTGCACACCTATCTGAAGCGGATCTATCCGAAGCTCGGAGTGCGCTCACGGGTGGAGCTCGTCGCGCGCATGATCGGCACCGACGGGCTGATGTTCGCCCACGACGAGCATGAACCGCACAACGGGCATGAGCACGAGCACGAGCACGACGACATCGACGAGAGCACGCCCCAGGCGATGAACTGAGGGCGCGCGCCCTGAAGACCGGGGATGTGTCAGCTGCGCCCTCGCCGGGGGGCGTGCTAGGTCAGCCCCGTGCCCGCAAAGAAGCAACTCACCCATCTCGACGCGCGCGGTCGTGCGCGCATGGTCGACGTGTCCGGCAAACCCGAGACCGTGCGCACGGCGCGTGCGCAAGCCGTCGTCCGCATGCAAGCGGCCACGCTCGCGCTGCTCGTGTCCGGCAAAGCGCCGAAAGGCGATGTGCTGGCCGTGGCGCGCATTGCGGGAATTCAGGCGGCAAAGCGCACGCCTGAGCTCATCCCCATGTGCCACCACGTGCAGCTCACCGGCGTCACGGTAGAGCTCACACCGCGTGCGGGCGAAGAGCTTCTGATCGAGGTCGAGGCGCGGGCCAAAGACCGCACCGGCGTCGAGATGGAAGCCCTGACGGCGGCGTCCATCGCAGCGCTCACCGTGTACGACATGCTCAAGGCGGTCGACCGTGCGATGGTGATCGACGGCGTGTGCCTGCTCGAGAAGACAGGGGGCAAGAGTGGCCCATTCAAGCGGTCGCCGGTGCTGC
>CAYNOM010000037.1:0-19708 GCA_964398415.1 uncultured Polyangiales bacterium
GCGATGCTGGGCGCATGGTGCGTGACCACGACCGTCGGGCCGTCGAACGATTCGTCTAGTTTCGACTCCAACCATGCGCGGCTTTCGAGGTGCTTGCGGTACGTGTGCACGGCGGCACGCACACCCAGCTCACACAGAAGCTCAAGGCCCAGCGACGTCGTGACGGCGCATGTGCCGGCGTCCAGCCCCTCCTCACCCGTTCGACCCGCTATCCGACGACAGCTAGAACGCGGCGCGATGCGACCGACGCTCATGCCCATTTTGCTCGCCCTGTCGGCCTGTGCTCACACCGGGACAGGGTCGGCGGAGGCCAACACCGCTGTCGATTCTGCACCATCGAAAGCGCAAATCCTGGAGCTCCACCGAGCGATCACTCCTCTGGTCGCTCCCTGCATACCCCGTGATCGGCGTTGGCTTCAGCTCGCGCTTTTTCTCTCGGGGCCGGAGGGGCGGGTCGTCAAAGTTCAGCTGCTCGACGAGGAGGTCGCAGTGTGTCGCGGGGTGCGCCTACCGACGAAATCCGGATGCTCCAAGCCCTTGGAGCGAGAGGTACGGCGCCCTGCGCCCGCGGATCCAGCCGTTGAACAGTGTGTCAGGCAAGCCGTGCTGGGACATGAAACGCCGACGTTTCAGCAGGCGATCTTTCGAGTCGCCTTTCCAGTTTCATCCTGCCGTTGGCCCCCGTGTGAGTGAGCAGCGCTCCTCGAGAAACTCTGCCTCGAACACTGCCAGCCCGGCGATGGCATGCCCCCAGAGTGAGAGTGCATCGGGCGGTGCGTGGTTGTCCGTGCGGTCATCGCCTCACCTTTGCCCACCCTGAAGGGTTCTGAAGGACGACGATCAGCGCAGGTGAGCGCGAGCGACCGCGTCCGTCCCACCCTACGCACGCACGCGCCCAACGCTTACATATCCAAGCAAGCCATGGCTTTCCTACGATTGCCTCACCAAGAGCGCCCGCGACGTGATGGAGATCTCCGAGTCGGCGCCAAAGCGGTTGTGGGGGAAGACCGTGCAGGCACTTACGGCAGAGGGCGTTCTCGGTGTCTTGCCGAAGGCGAGGCTCGTGGAGCTGGGCCGAGACCTTGATGTTGCGCTGTCGCCGTCGCTCACGAAGGAACGACAAGTCAAAACCTTACTTTCGAGCGGTCGACTGCGCTTTCGAGACTTGCTTCGTCACCTGGGGCGCGACGAGCTGAAAGCAGCGTGCCGTGCTCACGGGCTCGATGACACGGGACGGGCGCGCGCCGCGCTTCAGGCACGGCTCCTTGCTGCCAAGGGCGGTAAGGACACCGCTCCCCCGAAGCCGATGTTCACGGCGGGCGAGATCGCGCGCTATGTGCCGCGAGCGGGCGACATCGTGCTCTGCCGCCATCGACAGTGGCTCGTGGACGACGTCGCTCCGGCGGTCGAGGCCGGAGATGCGACGCGCGTTCGTCTCGTGTGTCTCGACGACGACAGCTCGGGCGCCGTGCTCGAGGTGCTGTGGGAGCTCGAGCTCGGAGCGCGGGTGCACAAGCCCGAGGCGCACGGACTTGGCGAGATTCGCCATATCGACCCGCCGCGTCACTTTGCGGCCTATCTGCACGCGCTCAAGTGGAACAGCGTCACTGCCACGGACGCGAAGCTCTTCCAATCTCCATTTCGCGCAGGCATTCAGGTCCAGAGCTACCAGCTCACGCCGCTGATGAGGGCGCTT
Source organism: uncultured Polyangiales bacterium (assembly GCA_964398415.1). Classification (GTDB taxonomy): domain Bacteria; phylum Myxococcota_A; class Polyangia; order Polyangiales; family DASUME01; genus DASUME01. The sequence continues at coordinate 1,697 of CAYNOM010000037.1, forward strand.
CAGCTGCCGCGCGCCAATCTGTTCATCGCAGATGACGTCGGCCTCGGAAAGACGATCGAAGCGGGGCTCGTGCTCTCCGAGCTCGTCCTGCGTCAGCGCGTCGACATGGCCCTCATCGTGTGTCCGGCGTCCGTGACGCTGCAGTGGCGCGACGAGATGAAGCAACGCTTCGGCTTCGACTTCCTCGTGATGAGTCGAGCGTTCGTGGCCCAGCGGCGCAAGGAGCGCGGGTTTGGCATCAATCCTTGGAGCACACACCAGCGATTCATTGTCTCGCACCAGCTGCTGCGCAAGCCTGAGTATCGCGATCCTCTGCTCAACTTGCTCGGCGAGCGAGCGCGCAAGAGCCTACTGATCATCGACGAGGCGCACGTGGCGGCCCCCGCGAGCGGCAGCAAGTACGCGGTAGATTCACGGCTCACGCGCGTGTTGCGCGACATCGCGCCGCGCTTCGACAACCGCCTCTTTCTGAGCGCGACCCCGCACAACGGCCACTCCAACTCGTTCTCGGCGTTGCTCGAATTGCTCGATCCCCAGCGCTTCACGCGCGGCGTCCCCGTGGAAGACCCGAGACAGCTTGAGCAGGTCATGGTTCGACGCCTCAAGCAGGACCTGCGCGATGCGGCCATCTCCAACTTTCCGGTGCGTCGCATTTTGCAGCTGGGCCTGAGACACGACGGCTCGCAGTGGTTCGCGAGCGAGCGCGCTTGGGATCCTGGCAAGAAGGCCTACAGCGACCGGCCTGAGAGGCCCCTCGGCGCCGCGGCTGCGTTCGAGCTCGCCCTCTCCGAGCAACTCGCAGAGTACACGCGCCTGGCCTGCCCCAAGAAGGGCCGAGCGCGGCTTGCGTTCGTCACCCTGCAGAAACGCCTGCTGAGCAGCGTGGAGGCCTTCGCACGCACGCTGCGCGTTCACGCAGAAGGTAAGGTGGGCCAGCGCGTGCTCGCGGCCGACGACCGCGTGGACGAGCCTGACGAAGCCACGGGCGACGAGGAGCTTCTCGGCCAGAGCGAAATGGCCCTCGAGGCCGAAAGCGCCGAGCAGGTCCGACAGGTGTCCCTGAGTCTTCCGCCCCCATCTGCAGACGCCAAGGCGCTGCTTCACGCCATGCTCAAGGCTGCGGAGAGCCATCGCGGACAGCCCGATGCCAAGGTTCGGGCCCTGGTTGACTGGATCGCACGACACCAGTGCCCCGGCGCTCGCCTGGGCGCGCGGCCGAGCGAGCCTCCGCGACGCGGAGCGAAAGCCACGGGCCCGTCAGGCGAGTGGAGCGACCGGCGGCTCATCATCTTCACCGAGTACGGGGACACGAAGCGCTACCTGATGCAGCAGCTCAGGGCTGCCCTGGGGGACACCGATCAAGCCGACGACCGCATCCTTCAGCTCCACGGTGGCATGGGCGAGGAGCAGCGCGCCGAGGTGCAGCGCGCATTTCAGGCACCACCCTGCGAGCACCCGGTGCGCATCCTGGTGGCCACGGACGCGGCGCGCGAAGGCATCAACCTGCAGGCCTTCTGCGCCGACATGATCCACTTCGACGTACCCTGGAACCCGGGGCGCCTCGAGCAGCGAAACGGCCGCATCGACCGAACGCTGCAGCCCTCTCGTGAGGTGCGCTGCCACTACTTCAACTACACCCAGCGCGGCGAAGACCCGGTGCTGGTGAAGCTGGTCGAGAAGACCCAAATCATCACGCGCGAGCTGGGTTCTGTCGCCGCCGTGGTCATGGACAGCGTGGCCGAGCAACTCGAGACCCAAGGCATCGATGGAAGCGCCGGGAAGTTCCTCGACCGGGTGAGTGAGGCCGCGGCCCCGGAAGCCGCCACACGCGAGCTCGAGACCACGCGCCGCGATCTCAAGAAGCTCAAGGACGAGGTCGAGGCGGCCGACAAGATTCTGCACGACTCCGCCAAGGTGATGGAGTTCGACTCGGCTCTCCTCAAGGACGCACTCGACGTGGGGTTCGAGATGGCCAAGGCAGGCAAGCTCGAAGCGCTCGACACCTCGGACCGCGTCAAACGCTACACGGTGCCGCAGCTGCCGGACTCGTGGCAGGTGACGCTCGACGCCCTTCGGCCGCCGCGCGAGCGCGACGAGCCGATGTGGAAGTGGCGACAGCGCGAGCCGATGCCCGTCACCTTCGAGCCCACCGGCAAGGTGGGAGGCGGAGCGGTGCACCTGCACCTGCAGCACCCGGTGGTGCAGCGCGTGCTCGGGCGCTTCATGGCCCAGGGCTACAGCATGGGTGACCTGAGCCGCGTGACTGTCGTCCGAAACCGTAAGGACGCGCTGGTTCGTGTGATCGCCTTCGGCCGCCTTTCTTTGTTTGGGGCAGGGGCCGCACGCCTGCACGACGAGCTCATCTCCGTGGCCGCACGCTGGATCGACACGCGCGATGCGCCGCTGCAGCCCTTCGCGGAGGAGGGCGATCGCAACGCCGTGCTGCTGCTCGAGCAGCTCCTTTCGGAGTCTCCCACGCTGCGAGGCGTGCCGAAGAACCTGCTCGACCGGGTGCAGGCGGAGGCGCCCAAGCTGTTTGCGCAGCTCTGGAAGCCCATCCGCGAGGAGGCCGATGCCCGCGCGACCAAGGCGATTGGCAAACTCAAGGCGCGCGGACGCGCGGAGAGTGAGGCCCTCACGGGCATCCTCGAGAGTCAGGAAGCCGCCATTCGCAAGTCGCTCAAGAAGCAGCTCAGCTTCGACGATCTGGCAGATTGCAGCCCCGAGCAGGCGCGGCGCGAGCAGGAGCAGTTCGAGCAGGACAAGAAGTACCTGCACAAGCGCCTCGAAGGCCTGGCGAAAGACAAGCAGACCGAGCCCGCCGCGATCAAGCAGCTGTACGAAGTGGCGTTGCACCGCCTTCAGCCCGTGGGCCTCGTCGTGCTCTGGCCCGAATCGCGACTCGGCAACGGAGGTGGGCGATGAGCGACATCGAGAAGGCCTTCCACGAGTCGTGGCTCGGCATGGTGCAGCCCATCGAGGGGCTCGTGGTGTCGATCCCCGTGCTCATCGAAAAGCAGTGCTTCGAGCGGCACCCACCGGCGCTGCACTACCAGCTCCAGGCCCTGTGCGGCGGGCCGGCCAACGACAACGCCACGCGCAGCCCTGCGAAGCTGGCCGACGTGCCCGAGGCCGAGCGACGCATCGACAACCTGCCGCGCTTTCTCGCCGAGCTCTTGGGTCTCACGCCCGACCTCTGGAGTGCCAAGAAGGGCTACCAGTCGTCGACAAAGTGGGCCGGCACGATCCCGGAAGCCGTAAGTGTGTACGCGCCCGAGGGTCCGCAGACGGTTGTCCCCACGCTCGCGCTACGGCGACAGGGCCCAGCCCGCGCGGTGAGCGAGGCCGATGGCGAGGCTGCACAAGCTGCTTCTGTGTACGAGCTTCTGTTGTGGGAGGTGCCCGAGGGTGTCTCGCTCGACAAGAACGAGTGCGTGACGGGCGCCTGGGACTATCCGCCGACCTCCAAGCTCGAGCGCCTGTTGCGCGCGGCGCGGGTGCCCATTGGCCTTCTCAGCAACGGTCAGGTGCTGCGCCTCATCTACGCGCCCCACGGCGAGGCCACGGGGCATCTCGACTTCCGCATCGCGGACATGTGGCAGGTGGGCGGCCGGCCCATCCTCGATGCCCTGGTGATGCTCTTGCACGTGAAGCGCTTCTTCAGCGTGGCCGAGGAGCGCTCGCTGCCTGCCATCCTCGCCGAGAGCCGCAAGTACCAAGCCAACGTCACGAACCAGCTCGGCGAACAGGTCTTCGAGGCCCTCAGCATTCTGCTGCGGGGCTTCGAGGCCGCGGCCGAGCGCGATGGCCAGGCCCTGCTCGAGCAGGCGCTCGCGCGCGAGAACGACCATCTGTATCAGGGCCTGCTTACGGTGCTCTTGCGCATCGTGTTCGTGCTGTTCGCGGAGGACCGGCAGCTTCTGCCGATCGAGCACCCGCTCTACGAGAAACACTACAGCCTGTTCGCGCTCTACGAGCGGCTGCAGGCCGACCACGGCGCCTTTCCCGACAGCATGTCGCGCAGGTTCGGAGCCTGGGGCCAGCTCGTGGCCCTGTTTCGCGCGCTCTACAGCGGCGTCTCCCACGGTGAGCTCAAGATGCCGGCGCGGCGCGGCACGCTCTTCAACCCCAACCTGTTCGCCTTCCTCGAGGGCTGGGATCCTGAGGGCACCGCCCCCATCGGCGCGCCCCAGCTGCAGGCCGAGGTAAAGCTACCGACCCTCGACGACGAGACCGTGTACTTGGTGCTGCACAAGCTCATCATGCTCGACGGCCAAAGGCTCAGCTACCGCACCCTGGACGTGGAGCAGATCGGCTCCGTTTACGAAGGCCTGATGGGCTTTCACGTGGCGCGCATGGCCGGCAGGGCGGTGCGCATGCGCCCCGATGGCGTGTGGCTCACCGCGGAAGAGCTGCTCGAGGTGTCGGCCTCGCGCCGGGCCGCCTTTCTGGCCGAGCACGTCAACCTCCCCAAGGCGCAGGCGAAGAAGCTCGCGGACGAGATCCACGGCGCCAAGAAGGCGGAGGCCGTGTACGAAGAGCTGCAGGCCTACGGGATGGGCCGCACGAAGGAGGCGCGCGCGGAGTCGTGTGCACGGGCGGGTCAGCTCGTTTTGCAGCCCGGCAAGGAGCGGCGGCGCACGAGCAGCCACTACACGCCGCGCAGCCTGTCGAGCAAGGTGGTCGACCGCACGCTCGAGCCCCTGCTGCGCTGCATGACCGAGGAGGGCGAGTCTGGGCCTTCGAGCGAGCGCATCCTGCAGCTACGCATCTGCGATCCGGCCATGGGCTCGGGCGCGTTCCTGGTCGAGTCCTGCCGCTACCTGGGCGACGCCCTCGTGGCCGCGTGGACGCGCGAGAAGCGCGTATCTCACTACCAAGACCCGGTGCTCGCCGCCCGGCGCCGCGTGGCCCAGTGCTGTCTGTACGGCGTGGACAAAAACCCCGCCGCGGTCGAGCTCGCCAAGCTCTCGCTGTGGCTCGTCACGTTAGCCAAGCACAGGCCCTTCACGTTCCTCGACGGCAACCTGCGGCACGGCGACTCGCTGGTGGGCCTATCGGTCGAGCAGCTCAAGGCCTTCCACTGGAGTCCGGCGAGTCAACGACAGCGGGGCTTTGCCGAGCTGCGCATCGAGGAGGCCCTGCAGGAAGCCATCGAGTGCCGCGAGAAGCTGCGCGAGCTCGCGCAGAAAGAAAACGGCATCAACCCCGACCCGGGCGAGAAGATGCTCTTGCTACGCGACGCCGACGACGCGCTCGATCGCCTGCGGCTGATCGGAGACGTATGCATCGGCGCCTTCTTCGTGTGTGACAAGGATGCGGCGCGCGAGAAGGAGCGGCTGCGTCGTCGCGACCTGGTGGAGAAGTGGCTGGTCAGCGAGAACGGACGAGCCGGCAAGCTCGAGGCGGAGCTGCGCGAGCTGCAGGCCGAGCTCAGGCGCACGCAGGTGCCCTTCCACTGGATGATCGAGTTCCCGGACGTGTTCTGGGACAAGCGACAGGACCCGCTGGAGCCGGGTGCGGAGAAGGTGGTGGCGTACGTGGATGCGTTCGTCGGCAACCCGCCGTTCATGGGCGTCGTCCCACTGACGGATTCAGAGGGGCCGAACTACGCTTGCTGGTTGCGGGCCATTCACACGGGGACGGTCAACAAGTTTGACCTCTGCGCACACTTCTTTCGCCGTTGCGAGTCACTACTGGGTGCGCACGGGACCATCGGGTTAATCGCCACGAACACCATTGGACAAGGCGACACCCGCGCAACGGGCCTGCAATGGCTCACGAACAACGGCCTGCGCGTCTACGACGCAACTACGAACATGCCGTGGCCGGGGACGACAGCGGCGGTCACTGTCTCCATCGTTCATCTCGCAAAGGGGTTGCCCACCCTGAGCAAGGCCACGCTGGATGGCCTCTCGGTGCCCGCCATCAACTCACAGCTGGTTGGCTCGAAGGACCGAGCTGACCCGATTGCGCTCAACCGTAACACCGGCGCAGCGTTCGTCGGAACCTACGTCCTCGGCAAAGGCTTCGTCTTGACGCCGGAGGAGCGACAAGCCCTGACCGCCAGGAACCGCCGCAATGCGCAGCGCATCTTCCCGTATCTCGGGGGCGAAGAGGTCAACACCAGCCCCGACCAGGCGTTCCACCGTTACGTCATCAGCTTCGGTCAGATGTCACTGGAAGAGGCCGAAGCGTGGCCAGACCTGGTCGCCGTACTACGCGCAAATGTGAAACCAGAGCGTGACAAGGTGAAGAACACTGCGGACGGCATGCGCTTCAAATCGGCATGGTGGCTGTTCGCGAGGGACCGCCCGAACCTGTACGAAGCCATCGCCCCCCTCTCGCGCTGCCTCGTCGCCCCCAACGTGACCAAGCACGTAACGTTCGCCTTCGAGCCGACAACAACCATCTTCGCGCACACCCTGTGTGTGTTTTCGCTCGATCGATACACCGCGTTCAGCGTGCTCCAGTCGCGTGTCCATGAGGAGTGGGTGTGGACGCACTGTTCGACGCTGCCCTCAAGATCAGGTGGTGTGCGGCCGGGCATCGCCGGAGTTCGTTACACGGGCTCCGACTGCTTCACCAACTTCCCCTTCCCCAAGCCCGACCCGCGCACGGTGTTGCCCAAGCTCGAGAACATTGGCCAGCAGCTCTACGAGGCGCGCGCGAAGTACATGCTCGACACCCAGCAGGGCCTGACCAAGACCTACAACGCGCTCAAGGACCCCTCGTGCGGCGACAAGCGCATCCTTGAGCTGCGCGAGATGCACGAAGCCATGGATGCCGCCGTGCTCGCCGAGTACGGCTGGGACGGTCCACCGGTTCCGCCGTTCTGCCCCAAGACCGATGCGGACCAGCGCGCCCTCGACAAGTTCAAGAGTAAGGTCATCGACCGGCTCTACGACCTCAACGCCCAGCGCGCGAAGGAAGAGGAGCTCGCGGGCCTGGGCAGCACCAAGAAGGGCGACAAGGTCCCCAAGAAGGCGACCAAGACCCCGCGTGGCGAGGTCGAAAACGACAACGATGAGATGCCCAAGCAGCAGAAGCGCGACAGTAAGCCCAAGGGAGGAATGGCCAAGGTGCAACCTGACTCCCGAGCGCGCAAGAAGGCAGGAGGTGGCCGATGAGCGACAAAGCCAGCGTCGAGGCGCGCGACCACCTGGTGCGGGCTCTCGAGGCCGATCTCGTGGGCCCCTTCGACCCTGACAAGGCCGAGGAGAAGCTACCGCTTCCGCCGTCGCGTTGGTACCTCACCGGCTTTCTAGCGAGCGACAAGGACCGCGACCCCGAAGACCCCACGAGCGAAGACGACGAGGACAACGCGCTCGAGGAAGAGGACGACGACGAGACCCAGGCCCAGGGTCAAGAGACGGCGGCCAAGCAGAAGCGGCTCTTTCCCGCGTCCATCGGCCTGTCGGTGCTGCTTCCGCCGGGGCCAAGCAGCGACACCGTCGACGTCACGCTGAGCTTCGCGCGCTACCTGCAGATCGAAGACGCGCTGCCCGGCGAAGAGAAGGCGCGGCGCTTCTGGCAACGGCAGCCCCCGGTGCTGCGCACGGTGTCCCTGCCGCTCGACCCGGTGAAGCTGCGGCGCGGGACGGCCCTGCCGGGCGAGCCAGGCGTGCTCTTGAAGGGGCAGCTCGAGACGACCCACGCCCCTGGAATTCCAAAAGACACGCGCGCGCTGTCGCTGTTCGTGGTGAACGAAACCCCCATCGAGGACAAGCGGCGCAAGGACGAGGCTTTTGTCTTTCAAGTGCGGATGCTGGTCGACTTCGACAAGGGCTTTGTGCCGCGCCCCAACCGGCAGGGAGAGGTGGCCGAGGACTGGGACGACCAGGTGGCCGACCTGCAGTTCCGTGACCGCATGGAGCTCGCCGTGGGCCATGGCGTCGCCGTTGCGCCCGTGCCGCGCCCCGACCACGTGGTCACGCGCATCCGCACCACCTGGCTGCCCCAGACCGAGGTGCGGCGCGTGGTGACCCACGAGGAGCCGAGCGTCACCACCGACATGAACGCCCTGGCCGCGTTCGACACGGAAGAAGCTGTGCTCACGGGCTTGGGGCCCCTGGTGGAGGCCTACGGCAAGTGGCTGCGCGACCAGCAGCGCATCGAGGTCGATGGCGCAGGACGCAAGGCCACGCGCGACGCGCTCTTGAACCAGGCCGAGCAGGCACGAGCGCGCATCCAGGCCGGCATCGATCGCGTGGCGCGCGACCCTGAGGTGCGACTCGCGTTTCGGCTCATGAACCGCGCCATGGCCCTGTCGGCGCTCAAGCGCAGTCCCCATCGCTACAAGGACGGCGAGAGCCCAAAGTGGCGCATGTTCCAGCTCGCGTTCGTGCTGCTCAACATCGAGTCGATCGCGACCGACACGCACAAGGACCGCGACAACGTCGAGCTCATCTTCTTTCCCACTGGCGGCGGCAAGACCGAGGCCTACCTCGGCGTCATCGCCTTTGCGCTGCTGCTGAGGCGCCTCAGGGGCCAGGCACGGCCCGACAAGGGGCTCGGGGTCGCCGTGCTGCTCCGCTACACGCTGCGCCTTCTGACGCTCGACCAGCTCGGCCGCGCGGCCACGTTGGTGTGCGCCCTCGAGACGCTGCGGCGCGAGCACAAGGCCCAGCTCGGCAGCGAGCGCTTCGCCGTGGGGCTATGGGTGGGACGCAGCGCCACCGCCAACACCCTGGCCCAGCTCAAGGGTCAGGTGATCGACTACAAGAACAACGTCACGCCCAACTCCCCGTTCCCGCTGGCGGTGTGCCCCTGGTGCGGCGAGAAGCTGACCCCGGACAGCCTGAGCCTCGTGCCAAACCCGCAGAAGCCCGAGGGCGTGGTGGTGGGGTGCTCCGACTTTCGCTGCGACTTCTCCGCGCGCAAGACCCCCGAGGGCCTGCCGGTGGTGTTCGTGGACGAGCAGGTGTACCGCGAGCTGCCGTGCTTCGTGGTGGCCACCATCGACAAGTTCGCGATGCTGCCCTGGCGCGGCGAGACGGGCATGCTGTTCGGCCGCGTCGGCGCCAAGAACGGCAACCGCTTCTACGGCCCCATGGACAAGCGGCCCAAGGCGGCCGAGCCCCTGATCGCTGGACTGCGCCCGCCCGAGCTCATCGTGCAGGACGAGCTCCACCTCATCTCGGGCCCGCTCGGCACCATGGCCGGGCTGTACGAAACCGCCATCGACGCGCTCTGCACCTACGAGAACGAGCAGGGCATTCCTGTGCGTCCCAAGATTCTCGCCTCCACCGCCACCGTGCGCCGCGCCCGAGAGCAGATCCAAGCCCTCTTTGGCCGCAAAGACCACGCGCTGTTTCCGCCCCCGGCCGTCGATGCCTCCGAAACTTGGTTCGCCAAGGTCGACCCCAAGTCGTCAGGCCGCCTGTACGTCGGCGTGGCCGCCCAGGGCCGATCGCTGAAGGGCCTCTTGCTGCGCAGCTACGTGTCGCTGCTCGGCGCGGGTGCGCGTGCTTACGCCGGACAGTCGAACGATGTGCAGCCGAACCCCGCCGACCCCTACATGACCGTGGCCGGGTACTTCAACTCGCTGCGAGAGCTCGGCGGCATGCGACGGCTCGTGGAGGACGACGTGCGTTCGCGCTGCCAATCGCTCGAGGACAAGCGGCCCGAGGGCGTGAAGGGCGCCCATCCCTGGTTCAAGAACCGCGCGATCCAGCCTGAGCCGGTGGAGCTCACCTCGCGCGAATCCACGAACGCCATCAAGGACGCCAAGGACCGGCTCAACCTGCCGAGCCACGACTCGAAGCACGTCGACGTCTTACTCGCCTCCAACATGATCTCCGTGGGCGTCGACATCGACCGCCTGGGTCTGATGGTGGTCGCCGGGCAACCCAAGACCACGGCCGAGTACATCCAAGCGTCGAGCCGCGTCGGCCGCTCCCATCCCGGCCTCGTCGTCACCTGCTTCAATGTCACGAAGCCCCGAGACCGCTCGCACTACGAGCGCTTTCAGGCCTACCACGAGAGCTTCTATCGCTTCGTCGAGGCCACGAGCCTCACGCCCTTCTCGGGGCCCGCATTGGATCGGGGCCTCGCGGGCACACTCGTCGCCATGGCGCGCCTGCTCTCCGAGCAGATGACGCCAGCGTCGGCCGTCATGCAGGTAGACACCATTCGCGCGACCCTGGGCGAAGACATCATTGCGGCCATCGGAAAGCGCGCAGGCATCCATGACGACATGAGCGCGAGCGAGCACGAGCGCTTGGTGAGTCACATCCGGGAGCGCGCCGAGAAGCTGTTCGATGCCTGGCGCAGCGTCACCAAGAGTGCGCGGGAGGGCGCGGGCAAGCGCAGCTACTCGCGCTTCGACGCGGAGAAGGCTGCGGGCAAGCCGCTGCTCATGCTCGCCACCGACCCGGACCTCGAGCACCAAAGCGAGCAGGAAAAGCGCTTCGTCGCACCCACCTCCATGCGTGACGTCGAAGAGACCGTTCACCTGTGGGTCGACCGCGGCCGTTACCTCGGGAGCAAGAGCTGATGCCGCCCTTCAAGAAACGCCAGGCTGCTAAGCCCGACGGCGAGATCCGTAAGAGCCAGGTCGTGACGACGTTCGGCCCCGGCGCCATGGTCGATCTCGTCGACCAGGCCGTGCTTATCGGAGGTCTCGACTTCTGGAGCTACGACAAGTCCAAGCCCTCGCCAGGCATCTCCGAGCCCCGACTTCGCGAGAGCCTCGTGCCGCTGTTCAAGTCGATCGGCCGCGAGCTGTCGACCAAGATGCCCTTTCGCGAGCCCCCGGTGGGCAACGACCGCGAGCCCCACCCGTACGCCGGCATCAAGGTGCTCGAGTTTCCCCAGTGGGTCGTGTGCCAGAACCAAGACTGCCGCGCACTTGTCCACAAGGGCGACTTGAACCAGCGCGGTGGGCGCTATGTGCACTTCTGCCCATCGGGAAAGAAGGCTCATGAAACCGTGCCCGTGCGCTTTTTGGGCGCTTGCAAGAACGGGCACGTTCAGGACTGGCCCTGGATCGATTTCGCCCACCTGAACAGCCCGACGGGACGGTGCACGACGTCTTTCGATCTGCGGCTGACTGAGGGCACCACCGGTGACTTCTCCGAGGTGCGCGTGAGCTGCAAGTGCGGCGCCTCCACGGCCCTGAGCACGGCGCTGACCGGGGCGGGACTCAAGTGTCGCGGCAGACGCCCATGGCTGGGCGAGCAAGGCGACGAGGAGTGTGACGAGCCTTCGCTGCGCCTGCTCGTGCGCACCGCCAGCAACTCTTACTTCGCCCAGGTCGTCAGCGCCCTTTCGATCCCTGAGCCGGGCAAGGAGCTTCACGACGCGATCCTGGAGCACCAAGCAGTGCTCTTCTCGGCGACCGCGCAGACCCTGCCCGCGTTTCGCACCATCCCTGACGTGGGCAAGGCCCTTGAACCTTACGGCGACGCGCAGGTGCTTGCGGCAATCGCCAGCCTCAAGAAGGGCGACGCAGCAGAGCGCGCGCCGCTGCGCACGGCCGAGTTCAACCAGCTCGTCTCGAGCGCACTCGAAAAGCCAGGAGACCGGCCCGGTCCCGACGAGCAGTTTCACGCCCGCCGCGTGCAGCCCAAGGAAGGGATGCCCGAAGGGGTTTCCAACATCGTCATCGCCCAGCGCCTGCGGGAGGTGCGCGTGCAGATCGGGTTCACGCGCATCGACGCGGCCACGCCAAACATGCAGGGCGAGTACGACCTCGACGTGAAGTCGGCCCCGCTCGGCCTCAACACCAACTGGCTCCCCGCGACCGAAATCTGGGGCGAGGGCGTGTTCCTGCAGCTCGATGAAAAGGCCGTGCAGGCCTGGGAAGCGCGTCCCAGCGTGCAGGAGCGCAACAAGGAGCTGCATGCAGGGTTCGAGGCCTGGGTCCGCACCCTCAACCTCCCAGGCGATGCGCCCCAGCCCAGCTACCCGGGCGCGCGCTTCTACATGCTCCACTCCCTGGCGCACCTGCTCATCACCGCCATCAGTCTCGAATGCGGCTACGCCGCGAGCGCCATCCGCGAGCGCATCTACTGCGGACCGTCTCCGGCCGACCTCAACACCCCGATGGCAGCGATCCTGCTGTCGACCGGTTCGAGCGGCACCGAGGGCACGCTCGGCGGCCTCGTCGAGCAAGGCCGCCGCATCCGCGAGCACCTGCGCCGCGCCTACAACCTGGGCCGGCTGTGCTCGAACGATCCGGTGTGCGCGGGACACTCGCCGCACGACGACCCGTCCGAGCGCCACCTCGAGGGTGCCGCCTGCCACGGCTGCTTGTTCATCGCTGAGTGCTCGTGCGAGCGCTTCAATCGCTATCTCGACCGCGCGCTCGTCGTGCCGACCCTGGGCCACGACGAGAGTCTCGCGTTCTTCTCGAGGACGCCGTGACCCCACGGGCCCTCGGCCTGAGCTTGCTGCCCGAGCATGAGCTCGTTCGGTTGCGAGACGCGGCGCGCAGCGGGGCTATTGCGACGCCGGTGACAGACCCCGGGCTGCGTTCCTCCGGCTTCTCCCTGTACGCGCGAGAGCTGCTCGCCGTGCTCGAAGGCCTGAGCGCCACCGCCATCGAAGTCGTGGCCGAGGTCGCACTCGCAGAGCGGGCCCATCGCAAGCCCCCGCATCTACGCCTCGTATGGACCGGGCCCGAAGGCCAGGGCTCCACCGCTCGCGAGACCGAGCTCCTCGTCGGCGAGCTCTTCGCCCAGGCGCGCCGCGAAGTGCTGATCGCAGGCTTTCGCTTCGATCACGGCGACGAGATCTTCGCGCCGCTTCACGCGGTCATGCGCGACCACGGCGTCACGACCACCGTCTTTCTCGACATCGACATCCCAGGGGAGCCCAAGACCGCTGTGGGTTCCAAGGACTACGCACAGCGCGCCGTGCAGCGCTTTTTGGCCGACAACTGGCCCTTCGGCGAACCGCGACCCCGCATCTACTACGACCCGCGCACCGCCATGCCAGGCCCGCCCTGGGTGAGCCTGCACGCCAAATGTGTCGTGGTGGACGCGAAGAAGACCTTCATCACCTCCGCCAACTTCACCGAGCGCGGACACGAGCGGAACATCGAACTCGGGGTGCTGATCGACGATGAGCGCTTCGCGACCAAGGTCGCCGAGCAGTGGTGGGGGTTGGTGGGGGCTGGAGTGGTCCTTCAGACGACTGCGTGCGCTCGTGTCGAAGGAGGATTTTGAGAAGGGAGACGCGACCATGACGAGTTCACCACGGCCGAGGCGCGGGGTATTCGCGGACCCCGTCTACGGGACACTGGACTTCGGCACCGATCCAGAGGAAACCGAAGCAATCAAGCGCGTAGTGAACTCTCAGCCCTTCCAAAGGCTGCGGCGAATCTCTCAGTTAGGGTTGGCCTCATATGTGTTTCCGAACGCGACGCACACACGCTTCGTTCACTCACTTGGCGCAGCGTACCTTGCTCGGCTTGTTCTGCAGCACCTTCGGGAGTGGCATTCAGACCGCAGCCAAGAGCTAAAGGAGGATGCTCTTCTCATCATGCTCGCTGCCCTCCTCCACGATGTCGGACATGGCCCATTTTCTCACTCGTTTGAGCGGGCCATCAAGGACGCTCCGTCTCACGAGGAGTGGACGGCGACTATCGTCAGGCACCGACTGAGGGACGTCCTCGGTCGATACGTCGACGTCGACAGGCTGTCGAGTCTCTTCGGCAAGAAGCCGTCGTGGTCGGGTCCCACCTATCTCAAGCAGATTGTGTCTTCGCAGATCGACGTCGATCGGCTGGACTACCTACGCCGTGATGCACACTTCTCGGGCGTTCCGCTTGGCAACGTGGACGTACACTACTTGATCCGTTCGCTCGTGATCGTGCCCCACGGGCCCGAGACGACTCTTGGTATCTCCTCCAGAGGGATCGGCGCCTACGAGGCCTTCGCCATGGCGCGTCACTTCATGAATCGAACGCTCTACTTTCACCGCAAGGTGCGTGTGCTCGAATTCATGATGGAGCTCTGCCTGCGCGAGGCAGTAACAGAAGAGCAGCCGGGACTCCCCGCATACCTCGAGCGGATCTCTGGCGGCGAGGCGCCGGTAGCCGACGAGTCGCATGTGGACGACTACCTCAAGCTCACGGAGGACGAAGTGTGGGCTTTTGTTCGTCGCCTAGCGGCTTCGGGGTCCACCGGACGGGCGACAACGCTTGCCCAGCGGATCGTCGAGCGCCGGATATTGCCACACAGCCCGGTTCTCCATGGTCACGAAGAAGTCCTGAAAAAGGCCCTGAAGGACTTCGATGGCAAGTTCGCGATTCTTCCGACGTGCTCCACGGTCTACAAGGTCAACGATTCCGATCCGGTCTTCGTACTGAGTGACGGTGGACAAGCACAAGAGGTTTCGCAGGAGTCCTTTGGCGTGTCTGTTCACTCGGATCGCAAGGAGACGAGTAACTTACTGGTCGTGGTCTCTGCCGATGACGAGGCTGGTATCCTTGCAACCGCAAGGGAGGCAAACTGCATCGCAGACCGCCCGGCTCGTCCGGGATCGGGAGCAGGAACGGGCCCCGGCCTCAGCAAGGCCGAGCCAGACCGGTCGCGCACGAAACTGGTGACGAAGCCGGAGAAGGCGAAGCGGCCCGCCGCCTACACAGCCCGTAAGAGACGCAGGAAGTAGTGTGAAATTCGGGACTCGGGGCATGCAGCCCGGCGGGGATTGTCCTCTCGGTGACATCCCGCCAAGGAGAGGCTGAGCGACTTGTTCGGGGGCACTCCGGGGCTTCGCTAGCCTCTCTTCGATCGACGCCACCTCGCCCACGCCGCCGTGTCCCGCACCAAGAAGCGGCATGCCCAAGACGAACCTCTCGATGGCGTTCTCCTTCGAGCGACTCACCAGACTCATCATCCAAGGCATCGCGCACGAGGCGCTGGCAGACGGCTCCACCGCATGCCTCGCGAATCGCCCCGCTGACTCCGCTACCGACGCAGTTTCGCTGGGTGTTGCACGTGCCCGTGGTGGACTATCGCAAGCCTGACCCCGAGACCGGGCGACCTTCCGGGCCGACCCGCATCGCGCAGTGCACGACAGGCGCGCTGCGGGCGGCAGAGCAGCCCGCGCGAGAGGTCAACTCGTCCGCAGCGCTCGGTGTACGGCGTGAATCTGCGCGAACGAGGGAATGCGCGCAGGCGCTTGCACCTGCTTGTACGCGAGTCGCATCTGCACCGCGCAGCGGGTCGGGTCGAGTGCGCCGATTCCTGTTCCAAGGCCCGGGCAAAGGACCGAACCAATCGGTCGCGTGGGGCTACCCGCATTGTGGGCGCGAACCGCGAGCAGCACAGCGCGAAAGGCGAGGTACGCATTGACCGTCTGAGCCACGCTCTCGGGGACGCGCGTCGTGGGCGCTGCGATCAGCAGAGGCCAGCTGGCGTGCCCCGTCTCGACGACCACGGCAGCGCCGATGGGCAGCTCGCCGTGGAACTCCGCGAGGATCCTGGCCTGGACGGCATCCTGCACGGCGTGCCCGAGCGTGTCCCGGATGGCGAGGTCTAAGCCCCCGTCCATGATCCCGAAGCTGTTTGCGGGGCTCACCATGGCGTCGGCGGGATGGTCGAAGAAGTCGCCCGTCACCACGTGGACTTCGTCGTGGTCCTCGAATGCGCTCTCCCGTGCGCGCGCCAGCGGGCCACGTCGGTCGACGAGCAGGAGGCGCTCGAGAAGCGGGGCTGAGGTCATCCCGTGAAGGTAGCTCAGGGGGGCTTGGCGGACACGGGGCCTTCGTAGTGCCTGATCGGCAGGCGTTTTTCCGCACGAGGCCGAGTGCATGGCTGCCCACAGGCCGGACGACCCATCGGTGACCCCTCATTCCAGGTTATCGATATTTCAATACCAGAACTGATTTTTCGATATTCGGCATACTGGTATATCGATACCATCACTGCTATACCAGTAGCGATGGCGACCACTCGTGCAGCTCCAGAACGCGATTGGGATGCCCTTCGCAGGGAGATCGGCGCCAAGGTCCGTGCGCTTCGCACCCAGCGCCTTTGGACCCAGGCCGAGCTTGCCCAGCGCCTTGCTCTATCGCAGGCGCGACTCAGTGAGATCGAACGCGGACTCGGTTCATTCTCGGCGGAGCACTTGCTCGAGTTGTTCAGGCTCTTCAACGTAGATGCCTCGTACTTCGGGTCGGCCCCCCCCGAGAGTGCCTCGCAGCTTCAGAATGCATTGGCGCGACTGGGCGCGCGTCACCTCGTGGAGAGCGAGCGTGTGCTGCCGAGCCAGCGGATCGCAGAAGCGCATGACGTCATCGTCGAGGTATTGGTCGACACGAAGAACCCGCGCCTCTTGACGGCACTGGCGCCGGTCCTGGTGGCTCGCGTCGATGAGTTGCAGCTCGATGTGGTGGCGTCGCGCCTTGAGCCCCTGGGGCTTTCCCACCGGCTGTATTGGTTGATCGACAACACCCTGGCTGCAATCAAGAAGGTCTTGGAAGACAAACTGCCGATCCAGCGAGCTCGCGAGCTGCGCAGGGCGCAAGTGGTGCTCGAAACCTGGCTCGAGCCCCGATTGTCGAAGAAGAAGGCGACGCGCAAGGATGTGCTCGATCCGACGATTCGCAGCCAAGCCACACTCAAGGACGTTGAGCGAGCGCGCTCGACCCTCTCACGACGCTGGGGCATCGTCAGCTTGCTCGCAGTCGATGACTTCGTGACTGCGATTCGGGAGGCAGCGTGAGGCAGCAGCTACAGCTTTTCTTGCGGGAGCTCGATCGGGCCTGGAAGCCGCTTTCGCAAGCAAGGCAGCCGCTGCCCATCATCGGCGCGGGCGCCCTGATGCTGCAGACCGACTACGAGCGCGGCACCAAAGATGGCGACGTCCTGCAGACGGCTGCGATCAGTGAACCCGTGAAGGAACGCCTCTTGGCGCTCGGCGGCAAGGACACGGCCATGCACAAGCGCCATCGCCTCTACATCGATGTCGTCAGTGGGGGCCTACCGTTCCTGCCCCAGGCGCCGGTGTGGCACGTTCTCACGGATCTGACCGCAGGCCTCGAGCACTTCGAAGTCCAGGTCCTGGACGTGGTCGATGTCGTCGTCAGCAAGCTGAAGCGGTTCCACGCCAACGATCGTGCCGATGTCGAAGCCATGATCGAGCGTGGCCTGGTCGACCATGCACGGCTGGTGCAGCGCTTCGAAGCGGCGGTGGACGTTTGGAAAGATGGCGCCGGTGCCGATGACCTGCCCCGATGCGTCGCCCACCTGAACGCCCTCGAGCGCGATGTCTTCCTGGTGCCCGAGTCGGAGATCGACCTGCCGTCCTGGATCTAGGCGCGGTGCGCAGCCATGGCGTGCCCGAGCGTGTCCCGGATGGCGAGGTCCAAGCCCCCGTCCACGACCCCCAAGCTGTTTGCGGGGCTCACCATGGCGTCCGCAGAGGACGGGGACGGTCCTCCCAGGTTGATACTCGGATTCTGCACGGGATGGCGTCCCGCTCTCGCCTCCCGGTGAGGGATGAAAGCCCGCCAAGCGACCAGAGTCGGTGATGCCGGTTCGGTGATCGGGCTGATGGGCGGTGAAAAGGTAAAAGGTATACGGGGATGATCCTACGGTGCTTTTACGTGCGTGAGCTTCTGCAGAATCCGGGAGACGTGGTCGCTGCTCGCCGAGCCATGGAGCGGAGAGCTTCCGATTAACACTACTGATCCCAATTCGCGCGCCGTGCCGGTTCAGCCGAGGGGTGGTTCTTGTCGAAGGAGCGCAGACAACACGGGCAGCGCGAAAGCCAGCGGACGAGGATCTCTCGAACGAGGACAACGCGCAGTGTGATCAGTGAGTCGTGGAAGTAGCGCTCAGGCAGCGTCGTGGAGCCAGCTGGCGCTGACCCAGTGGTGGACGAAGCTGGACTAGAGACTGCTCGGTGTCGTCATCTGAAGGCACCGCGCCTAGCGTCAGAACAGACCAAACAACCGCCGACGGACGACGGGCTTGCGGTTCGGGTCAAGCACTTCGGATACTCCGACCCGGTCGAAGCGATCGATCAGAGCGTCAGCGCCTCGGTTGAGCTTGAGAC
>CAYNOM010000038.1:0-19562 GCA_964398415.1 uncultured Polyangiales bacterium
GCTGCGACTCGACACAGCCCAAGAGTGAAACCGACGCCAGTGGCGGCGAGGCCGCGCGCAGCGACGACGCGGCTGCAGGAGGGTCAAACTCAGCTGACACGGGCTCAGAGGCAACGAACGCGGGCGGAAGCTGCGGCGGAGCCCTCGGCGCTGCGTGCGGCGAGGGGCAGTACTGCAGCTTCGGCGACGGCAGCTGCGGCGCCGCAGACGCGGTCGGCCGTTGCGACGTGAGGCCCCAGGGGTGCACGAAGATCGGGCAGCCGGTGTGCGGCTGCGACGGGCAGACCTACGGCAACCCCTGCACCGCCGCCAGCGCCGGAATCAGCGTACGTTTCTTCGGCGAATGCGGCGCTCCCGAAGCTTGCGACCGCTGCGAAGGTCCTCAGCCCGGCGCGCCCAACGTGCTGTGCGAGGACGGCGTGCACAGCTCGGGCCCCGCCTGCGTGAGAGGCCCCGACGGAAGCTGCAGCTACCAGTTCCTGGAATGCCCCACGAGTCCCGACGACGGCTGCGGACCTCCGCCCGAGCCCGAGAAGGGGCAGTGTTGGGAAGACGCCGATTGCGAACAGGGCAAGGCCTGTGGGGGCGCGAGCCGCTGCCCTTGCAAGGCCGCCTGTTTTGCGCCTGACATCCCTGGGAAGTGTCAATAATCACGGCTTGACCTGCGTGCGGACGCCCCATAACGTCCCCCGCAATGCAGACAGTGGAAACATCATCCGAGCGTCGCTCGGTGCTGCGGACCGTCGACGACTTCGTGTTCTCGATCGAACAATCGATCGTCGCGGCCTTCCTCGCCGCCATCACCGTGATGGTCTTTCTCGACGTCGTCTATCGGCGCCTCATCGTGAGCGAAACCAAGCTCGGCAACTGGCTCATCGACTTGCTCTCCATCAGCGATGACGCAGGCATCGAGCGCATGCACGGCGTGGTCGCGCCGGCGATCTACGCCCTCATCGCGCTCCTCGGGCTTTGGTTCTGCGTACAAGCTGCCGAGCGAGAGCGAAAGCAGCCACTGCTCCCAATCCCGCAGTCGGCGCTCGTCATCGCGCTCGGCCTGTTCTTTGCGGGTGTGGGCCTGTTGTGGATGATGACGCATCAGAGCTCGCGCAGCGTATACATCCTGCTCTTTGGTCTGTTCGCTGCCGGCTACGGCAAGAGCCTGTGGACCGAAAAGGCGCCGCAGTGGGTCATCAAGCTCGCGCTCCTCGCGATCACCACGCTTTCGTTCGTCTGGTTTGCACTGCGCTACTTCCCCGAGGGCTACGCCTGGTCGAAGGAAGTGTCGCTGCTCTTGCTGCTCTGGGTGGGCTTTCTCGGGGCGAGCGTGTGTGTGCACGAGGGCAAGCACCTGATCGTGGAAGCCGTGATCGCGAAGCTGCCGCCGAAGATGGGCCGCATCGCCATCTCCATCGGCTTTCTCTCCGCGGCCACGTTCTGCGGGTTCATGACGCTGCTCGGCTACCGCTACGTGTTCCATCCGGAGTACGGGGCGATGAAGATCGGAGGCATCTTCGAGCAGACCGGCATCCCGGATTGGCTGTCCGCGGTGGCGATTCCAGTCGCCTTCGGCATCGCCTCCCTGCGCTTTCTGGCCGCATCCGTGTCACACCTCCGCGGAGGTGACTACGGCGCGCTCGCGAAGGCCGAAGGTCTCTCGGAAGCCGAGAAGCTCGCCGCGGGAGAAGCAGCATGAACGCCCCGACCCAAAGCCGCGAGAAGCCACCCGTCGTCGTGCTCGTCCTGCTCGCGCTGATCGTCGCCTTTCCCTTCTTGGGCAAGGGCGGCATCCTCACTGCTGCGATCCTGACAGCCGTATTGTTTGGTGTTCCACTCTTCGTGCTGCTCGGCATCGTCACGATGCTGTGTTTCTTCCTGTGGGCAGGTTACGGCGAGCTCGACGAGTTCATGGTGCTCGTCGAACGCATTCGCTCCCTCGCCGACAACCCAGCACTGCTCGCGATCCCGCTGTTCATGGCGTCGGGCGCGGTGATGAGCCGCGGTGAGATCTCAAAGCGCTTGATCGACTTCGCACAAGCGCTGGTCGGCTTCTTGCCGGGAGGCCTCGCAATCAGCGCCGTGGTCGCGTGCATGTTGTTCGCCTCGATCTCCGGCTCGAGCCCGGCCACGGTCGTGGCCATCGGCGGCATGATGGGGCCAGCGATGATCGCGCAGGGCTACCGCAAGGAGTTCGCTCATGGCCTGGTCACGAGCGCGGGCTCACTCGGCATCCTGATCCCTCCCTCGATCCCGATGATCGTCTACCCCATCGTGAATCAGTCCTCGGCCATCGAGGTCGAGAGCCTGTTCATGGCGGGCGTCGGCCCCGGCATCGTGATGGGCGGCGTGTTGATGGGCTACTCGGTGTACCGCGGCATCGTGGGCAAGTCGCAGCGCACGCCCTTCTCGTGGAGGCGCCTCGGGATCGCGGCGCGCGACGGCTTCTGGTCGTTGATGTTCCCGGTGTTGATCCTCGGTGGCATCCATCTCGGTCTCTTCAACGCCGTGGAAGCCGCGGGCATCAGCGTCGTCTACGCGGTGGCCATCGAGCTCTACGTGCACCGCGCGCTCAAGCCGCGAGAGCTCACAGGAGTCCTGCAGGAGACGGGCGTGCTGCTCGGCTCATTTCTCGTGATCATGGTGAGCGCGCTGGCGTTCAACGAGTTTCTCGAGGGCCAAGGGATTCCGGCGGCCGCGGTCGACTGGCTCAAGTCGTTCGACCTCTCGCGCACCCAGTTTTTGTTGATCGTCAACGTGCTCTTGATCGCGGTCGGTATGTTCATGGACATCCTGAGCGCGATGCTCGTGTTCGTACCGCTGCTCGCGCCGATGGCCTTGTCCTTCGGGATCGACCCGATCCACTTCGGCATCATCTTCATCGTCAATTTGGAGATCGGTTACCTGACGCCTCCGGTGGGCCTGAATCTCTTCGTGGCGAGCACGCTGTTCAAGGAGCCGCTCGGCAACATCATGAAGAGCATCGTGCCCTTCGTGGCCTCCATGGCGGTCGCGCTAGCAGCCGTCACCGCGTTTCCGGCGCTGAGCGTGGGCCTCTCGAATTGGCTGCTCGACAAGGAGCCCGTGGCGCCGATCGATACTCCGCTGAACCTCGACTCGGAAGGTCCCGCGCAGGCCGAAGAACAACGGCAGGAGCAGAAGCCCGGCATCATGACCATGGAGGAAATGATGCGCGCCGCAGAAGACCACGACGACGGCGACGCCGCAGATGCGGTGCCCACCCCCAAGCCGCAACCGAAGGGTCCGCAAAGGGTCATGACCATGGAGGAAATGATGCGCGAGGCCGAGCGCGAAAAAGCCGAGTGACGGATCGGCCGTTCGAGCGGGCAAGCGGTGCTACAGTGCCGCCTCGCCCATGAGCTACACGGTTTTCGCGCGCAAGTATCGTCCGCAAACGTTCGCCGACCTCGTCGGCCAGGAGCACGTCACGCGGACGCTGTCGAACGCGATCAACCAGGGGCGTGTGGCGCACGCGTTTCTGTTCACGGGCGTGCGCGGTGTCGGCAAGACCACGAGCGCGCGCATCCTCGCCAAGGCACTCAACTGCGAAAACGGCCCGACGCCCGAGCCCTGTAATGCATGCGACGCTTGCCTGCAGATCACGCAAGGCCTCGACCTCGACGTGATCGAGATGGATGGGGCCTCCAACAACAGCGTCGACGACGTGCGTCGGCTGCAGGAGTCGATCCCCTTTCGGCCCGCGCGCGACCGCTTCAAGATCGTGATCGTCGATGAGGTGCACATGCTCTCGACGGGTGCCTTCAACGCATTCTTGAAGACGCTCGAAGAGCCCCCCGCCCACGTCAAGTTCATCTTCGCCACCACCGAGGCCCACAAGGTCCCCGTCACCATTCGCTCGCGCTGCCAGCGCTACGACTTTCGTCTCATCCCCCAATCGTTGATCGCCACCCACGTCGCACGGGTGCTGGCCGCAGAGAGCATCGAAGCCGACGAGCACGCGGTCGCCCTCGTGGCGCGCGAAGCCGCGGGCTCCATGCGCGACGCGCTGACCCTGCTCGACCAGGTAGTGGCCTTCTCCGGCAACAAGCTGTCGGGGGTCGATGTGTCGCGCCACCTCGGAATCGCCGACCGCGCGCATCTGCACGAGCTGTGCGAAGCCACCTTGGGTAGCGACGGCAGGCGGGCGCTCGAGGTGATCGACGCGGTCGCAGATCAGGGGCTCGACCTTCTGCACTTCACGAAACAGTGGCTCGATCTGCTGCGCGACATGGTCGTCCTCAGCGTGGCCGGCGACCACCCGAAGCTCGTCGAGCTGCCCGGCGAAGAACGCAGCCGCGCCGAAGCGCTCGCGCGAAAGAGTGAGCTGCTCGAGCTCGAACGCGCCTTCGCCGGCGTCGCGCAGCTCGTCGAAGAGGTCGGCCGCTCGAGCAATCCGCGCATCGCCCTCGAGATGGGCGCGGTGCGGCTCGCCACGCGCCCGCCACTGCGCGCCCTGGCCGAGGTCCTGGCACGGCTCGAGGCGATCGAGCGCGGCGCTCCTCCGGCCCCACAAGGACCAGGCAGCCGCGGGCCCACGGAGGCCGGCGGACCCAAGCCCGCCCCCCAGGCCGATCCGCGCCTGCGCGGCGCGCCCGAGCTGCGGCCCAGCGCGCCACCTGCACCCGCGCGCCCCACGTCCAGTCCAGCTCGTCCTGCACCGGGCGGCGGTGCGTCGGTACACAACTTCCAGCGCTTCATCCCTCCCGAGGCCCAAATGCCGGGCATGGCGCCCGCGCCCTCGACAGAGTCCCCGCGCAAGGCTCAAGCGACGCCCGCCAGCGTCGCGGCTCAGGCTCCCGCCCTGACGCTAGAGCCCGAGCCGCCCCCGAGAGCCGTTCCGGCGCGCGCGCCCCTCGAAGAAGTGCCCGTCACCAAGGTCGTCGCCCCGACGAGCCTGCCGCCTGGCATCGATCATGCGCTCTGGGTCCGCGTGGTGAGCCACATGCGCGAGCACGAGCCGCGCTGGTCCGCCATGTACCAGCACGGCGTGCCCGCAGAGCTCGGCCCGGGACGCGTCACCATCCACTTTCCCGAGGGCTCCTTCTTCGGTCGACAGGCCCAAAGCCCCGACGGCAGCGAGGCCCTGCGGCGTTCCCTGCGCGCGGTCCTTTCGGCCGATCCCGAGCTCGAGGTGCGCTTCGCGGCCGAGGTCAGGGGGGCCAGCATCGCCCAGCTCGAGGCGAGCCAACTCGACGAGCGCAAGGAAGCCTTGAAGAAGAAAGCCCTCGGCCACCCGCGCGTGGTTGAGGCGCTGAAGATCTTCCCCGAGCTGTCGACGAAGCAAGACGTCCAAATCGACGCCGAGTGAGCCCTCTGCATACGATCAGTGGAGGGTTTTTGCGCAACCTGCTAGAAACCGCGGATGCATTTTCGCGGCGGAATGAGCGAGCTGATGCGGCAGGCGAGCCGCATGCAGCGAAAGATCGAACAGCGTAAGCAAGAGCTGAAGGCGGAGACCGTCGAGGCCGGTGCCGGCAACGACCAGGTCAAAGTGATCGCGAACGGTGGGCTCGAAATCGTGTCCATCACGATCAGCCCCGAGCTGCTCAAGGCCGAGGGCATGGAGATGGTCCAAGACCTCGTCGTGGCAGGCGTCAACGCCGCCCTCAAGAAGGCGCAGGAGATGGTCGACGCCGAGCTCGAGAAGGTGACCAAGGGCATCAAGATGCCCGGCATGCTGTAGGTCATGGCCCGGGATCCGATCCCAGAGCTGGTCGAGCTGCTCTCGCGCTTGCCGGGCATCGGAGAGCGCACGGCGACGCGCCTTGCGTTCCACATTCTCAACGCGGATCCCAGCTACGCCAAGTGCCTCGCCGCCTCCCTCGATGCGCTCCACGAGCGCGTCAGGCGCTGTACGAGTTGCGGCAACTTCGGGCCCGACACCCTGTGCAGCATCTGCCGCGATCCGGCGCGTGACAACCATGCGTTGTGCGTCGTTGCGCGCGTCCAAGACTTGATCGCGATCGAGCGCACGGGCGGCTTTCGCGGCCGCTACCACGTCCTGCACGGTCTACTCGCGCCGCTCGAGGGCATGGGCCCCGACAAGCTGCCGACGGGCGAGCTCATCGCGCGCATCGGGCGTGACGGCATCAGCGAAGTGATCGTGGCGACCCCGCTCAGCGTGGATGGCGAGGCGACGTCGATGTATCTGGCCCAGGCGCTCAAGCCGCTCGGTGTGCGAGTCACGCGCATCGCAAGCGGCGTTCCGCACGGCGGCGAGCTCGAGTTCACCGACCAGATCACGCTCGGCCGCGCCTTCGAGGGACGACGCGACCTGTGAACGCACGGGGCTTTACGATGTCGGGCGCACGCGGCGCCGACGCGGCCCTGGCCGCCCTCGTGCTCGCCATCGTGGGCATGATGGTGATCCCCCTGCCCACCCTGCTCCTCGACGGGCTGATCGCAGCCAACATCGCGCTCGGC
The DNA here is from genome assembly GCA_964398415.1 of uncultured Polyangiales bacterium. Taxonomy (GTDB): domain Bacteria; phylum Myxococcota_A; class Polyangia; order Polyangiales; family DASUME01; genus DASUME01. Next base: position 6,439 of record CAYNOM010000038.1, read on the forward strand.
ATCCTGCTGCTGTCGACGGCGCTCTACATGCGCGATGCCCTCACTTTTGCGGCCTTTCCGACGCTGATTCTGCTCACGACCCTGTACCGCCTGGCGCTCAACGTCTCGTCCACCCGACTCATCCTCCTGCAGGCCGATGCAGGGCGCATCATCGACGCCTTCGGCAGCTTCGTCGTACGCGGCGACTACGCCGTGGGCGCGCTCGTCTTTCTCGTGCTGACGCTGATCCAGTTCATCGTCATCGCGCGCGGCGCCGCGCGCGTCGCCGAGGTGGGCGCACGCTTCTCGCTCGATGCCATGCCCGGCAAGCAGCTGGCGATCGACGCCGATCTCAGGGCCGGCTCGCTCAGCAGCGAGGCCGCACGCAGCGCGCGCAAGCGCCTCGAACGCGAGAGCCAGCTCTACGGTGCCATGGACGGCGCCATGAAGTTCGTGAAGGGCGATGCCATCGCCTCCATCGTGATCACCTTGATCAACTTCACGGGCGGCGTCGCCCTCGGCGCCACCGCGCGCGGGCTCGACCTCGAGACCAGCCTGAAAACCTACGGCCTGCTCACCATTGGTGACGGCCTCGTCACCCAGATTCCCGCCATCCTTTCGTCGACGGCTGCAGGCATCGCCGTGACGCGCGTCGTCAGCGAGCGCTCCGACGGCTCGCTCGGTCGCGATATCGCTGCCCAGCTCTTTGGCGACGTGCGCGTGCTGTTCGCGTCCGGCTTGCTGCTCACGCTGCTCGCGCTCTTGCCCGGCCTTCCGGCCTGGCCGTTCTTGGTGCTCGGTCTCGGCTGCAGCGTGCTCGGCATGCGCACGCTCAGGCGCGGCCAGACGCCCACCCTGATCGCCGAAGAGCGCGCGCCGGCGACGCCCGACGAGCGGCTCGCGATCTCGCTGAGCGACGCGCTCTTTCGCGAGCTCACGAGCAGCGGTCGCGCCGGCGAAGCGCTCGAGGGGGCCATCGCGGATGCCGCAGAGGCCCTCCGCAATCAGATCGGGCTCAGCTTGCCTCACGTGGCCCTGCGTCGGGGCGGAACGCTGCCCGGGAGGTCGCACCAGCTCCTCGCGCGGGGTTTGCCCGAGCCCGTGATCGGCCACGCAGCCGATACCGATCCGCGCGCCACACTCAGCCGAGATCTGATTCGCTGCGTGAAGCTGCGTCCCGAGGTGTGTCTCGAGCTCGACGACGTGCAACGCATGCTCGATGCGCTCGACACGACCCACCCAGCCCTCGTTCGCCATGCGATCCCGCGCGTCATCGACGCACCCGGCCTCCAGCAGCTCCTGCGCACGCTTGCGGCAGAAGGGGTGCACGTCGGCCACCTGAACGAGATCCTCGAAGGGTTGTGCGCCGAGGTGCCGCGTGCAGTGCATAAGCTTCCGACGAGCGAACGCGCCCGCGCGGCCCTCGCACGGCGCATCGCTCACGGCATCGCGCCCCAGGGCAGCCTGCACGTGCTGCGTCTCGACCCCATGATCGAGGAGGCGCTGCACGACGCCCTGCGCTGCGAAGCCGATGATGAGTGGCTTGCGCTGCCGCCCGATCTCGCGCGCGACATCCGCGATGCGATCGAAAAGAGCGCCAAAGTCGCTCCACAGCCCCACGCCCTCGTAACCAGCGCGACCCTACGCAGACACGTTCGCAGCCTGATTCGGGGCACGTTGCCGGAACTGTGCGTCTTGGCTGTACACGAGCTCTCACCCGAGCTGCAGCTCGCCTCCCGCCACGTGATCAGTCCTTGATCCCCCCTCCCCCCGTGTGTCCCAATTGCGCCCATGGGGTTCGACCTATCGCACATCGATGCAGAGCTCACGGCGTTGGGCGAAGTTCCAGCCGACCTGGATGCCTCGAGGGCAGCCCTAGCCGGGCTCGACCTCAGCTCGCTCAGCGCGGTGGACGCTGCCCTCACCGCCCTCGGTGAGCCTGCCGACGCGGCCTCGTTCAAGCTCGAGTTGAAGGCTCTGCCTGCCTTCTCGATCGACGAAGCGCATGAGACGCAGGAGACGCAGGCGGCGCAAGAGCTGTCCGAGACCGCTGCCAGCGTCGATGAAGCACGCCCGAAGAGCGGCGAGATCGCCCTCGGTGAGCCCGTGCGACGCCGCGAGCCGCCACAGAGCGGTGAGCTCTCACTCGACGCCGACCCTCCGCGAAGCGGCGCCTTCGAGCTACCTTCGGAAATCGAAGACGATGCGCCGCACGAGATGGAACCCGCTGACGATAGCCAGCCCCCCGTCCTCGCCGACGTCACGCCGATCTCGTTTCAACCGCCGGCCGGAATGGGCAACGCGCCTGCGCCCACGCGTGAAGAGCTCGACGCGAGCATCGACGACGCGCTGTCGCTGCTCAGCGACGATGACTTCGAGGCCGACTTCGAGGCCGACCTCGGGCCGGCCCTATCTGCCGAGCCCATCACCACCGACCAGGCGGTGCCCGACGAGCCCACCTCCCTCGACATGGCCGCCGAGGTCCGCGACGCTCTCGAGCGCGACCCCGACGCCGAATTCGATGCCCTGTTCGATGACACCACGCATCCGAGCGGCATTCCAACCCGTCCCGAGGAAGACGACTTCAACGTCGACGCCCTGCTCGACGGTTTGCGCGGTCCCACCGATCCACCGCGACAAACCGAAGCGGATGCGGCCACGAGCGCGTTGCTCGGCGAACTGGAAGGCGAGTCGACCGAGGTCATCGACTCGAACAGCTTCCAGGCCTCGCTCGATCCGTTTCCCGAGGAAGAGGAGCTCGGCTCCTCCGAGTTCGAGATTCTCCTAGGCGATGACGGCACCGCGAGCGACATCGTGCCCGCGATGGGTACGACCAAAAAGCCGGCGTCCAACAAGCCGGGCACGCCTGAAAAGCGTCCGAGCTTTCTCGGCCGGCTGTTCGGTCGCAAGGAAGGCGACGAGTAGTCGAGGCCTTCTGTTCAGCGCGACAACACCTCGCGCATGCGCGCGATGCCGCGCTCGATCTGCTCTTCGCCCGTCGCATACGACATGCGCAGATGGCCCGGCCCGAAGAACGCGCTTCCGGGCACGAGCGCACAGTGCGCCTCATCCAGCAGAAGCTCAGCCAGCTGGACGTCGTCGTCGATCTGACGGCCGGAAACCTCGCGACCGATGAACGAGCTGACGTCGAAGAACGCGTAAAACGCGCCCTCCGGCATGCGACAGCGCACTCCCGGCAGCGCGTTGAGGCCCGACACGGCAAGCGTACGCCGCCGTTCGAAGGAGCGGCGCATCTGCTCTACGGGCTCCATGGGGCCGCGCAGGGCGGCGAGCGCAGCGTACTGGCACATGGTGGCGGCGCTCGTCGTAGTCTGGCTTTGAATCACCTCGCAGGCGCTCGCGACCGCCGCCGGCGCAAGCATCCAACCGATGCGAAAGCCGGTCATCGCGAAGCGCTTGCTCACACCATCCACGATGATGATGCGCTCGCGAAGATCAGGCGCCACCTCGAGGATAGAGCGCTGCGCAAAGTCGCCGTACACGAGCGTGGCGTAGATCTCGTCGACGATGATCCAGAAGTCGTGCGCCCGTGCGACCTCGGCCAGGCCAGCGAGCTCATCCGCGGAATAGGCGCTGCCTGTGGGATTGCACGGCGAGCACAGAAACATGGCGCGTGTGCGCGGGCTGAGGGCGTTCGTCAGCTGCTGGGGAGTCAGCTTGAATCCGTCCTCGGCGCGCGTCTCGACGAGCACCGCGGTGGCCCCCGCGAGCTCGCACTGCTCTGGATAGCTCACCCAGCAAGGCGTGGGCACGAGCGCTTCATCGCCGGGCCCGAGTAGGGCAAAACACAGGTTGAACAGGCTGTGTTTGGCGCCGACACTCACCACGACCTCCTGGGGGCCGTGCCGCACGCCGCCGCGACGCGCCGCAGAGTCCTCGCAGATCGCCTCGCGCAGGGGCGCGATGCCGCGAACGCTCGTGTAGCGTGTATGCCCGTCCACGAGCGCGCGCTGCGTGGCCTCGAGGATGTGTGCGGGGGTGTCGAAGTCGGGTTCCCCCACGCCAAAGCCGATCACGTCCACGCCTGTGGCGCGCAGATCTGCCCCCCGCTGGGCGAAAGCTGCAGTTGCAGAGGGTTTTACCCGGCTGAGGCGCGAAGCGAGGGACAGGGCCACGGGCCGAGTGTTGCGGAAGGCGGAGCCCGGGGCAACACTCGGGCCGGAAACCGATGTGTTTCATTGGCCGCGGCAACTTTTCTGTCTGGCCCCGGAAGCACCCCAGCGTTCGCGGGTTAAAGTGCTCGAAAACCCCTCTGCGCGCCGCGGCGAGGCAGGGTGCGCCACAAGGGCGGCCCTTGCACCCCCGATAGGCAAGGCTAAAAAGGGGGCCATCGTTGGAGGATTTTTAGACATGTCCCAGGCGCACACCCAGCTCACGACTTTCCGCGGCCTTCTCACCGCCGCGGCCTTCCTGCTGTCGGCAGGGCTGTTCGGCACGGCATGCGGCCCCAAGTACCCCGCCTGCGAGGGCGACGACGACTGCAAGCAGGGCGAATTTTGCGTAAACCAGCTCTGCCAGCAGTGCCGCGAAGACACCGACTGCGGCGAAGGCAAGCAGTGCAACGCCGGCGCTTGTGAAGACATCCCCGGCTACTGCAACACGGCAGCCGACTGCGGCGTGGGCGCCGACTGCGTCGCGAATCGCTGCCAGGCGGCCCCGTCTCAGCCCGAGCCCGAGCCCGAGCCCGCGGCGGCCGGCCCCTGCGAGCTCGAGTCGATCTACTTCGCGTTCGATTCGTCCACGCTCGAGCCCTCGGCTCGCGATGCGATCGCCAAAAATGCCCAGTGCATGCGCGAGCGCGGCATGTCGGCCGTAAAGGTCACAGGCTTCACCGATCCGCGCGGCACCGAAGAGTACAATCTCGCCCTCGGCGACAGGCGCGCGCGTTCGGTCACCCAGTACATGCAGAGCCTCGGCGTCGGCAAAGACAAGCTGTCCAATGCCTCCATGGGTGAAGAGATGGCGCGCGGCGAGGACGAGGCCGGTTGGGCTCGCGACCGCCGCGTGGAGTTCACCAGCAAGTGATGCACGAGTTGCCTCGACATACCCTTGGGGTCACGGCAGCCGTGCTGTCCTTGGCCTTCCAAGGGTGTTTCCTGTGGACGACCTCGGGCGAGGGCGACCTCCTACGCACCGATGTCGACGCGCATGGTGCACGCCTGCAGAAGCTCGAGGAGGCGCAGACCGCCCAGGTCGAGCAACTGAAGACCGCCGAGAAGCAGGCCCAAGAGAGCATCAGCGAGCTCGAGGGCGTGATCGAGCGCGCGACCAGCGTGGTGCAGCGCAATAGCGCGGACGTCACCGTGCAGGTCAGCGAGCTGCAAACGAGGCTCGCCATGCTCGAAGGCCGTCTCGCGGAGCTCAGCCACACGCTCGAGCAAACGCAGCAGGCGCAGGCCCAGGCGGCGGGCAACCCCAGCACGGCGCCGGCGCAGCCTCCCGAGGAGGCTGTTCCCGCCGACAAGAACGAGCACTACGCCCTGGCCTATCGCGCCTACAGCGATCGCGACTTCAACAAGGCGCGCGCGCTGTTTCGCTCTTACATCGAGCGCTACCGCAGCGACAACCAGGCCGACAACGCGCAGTACTGGATCGGCGCAAGCTATCTCGTCGAAAACCGTCCCGCGACAGCGCTGGCCGAGCTACGCAAGGTGATCGAGAACTTCCGCAGCGGCGACGCCGTCGACGAAGCCCTGCTCGACATGGCCGAGGCCTTCTATCGCCTGCGCGCCTGCTCCGACGCGAAGACCACCCTGAGCACGCTGATCAAGACCCAAGGCAGCTCACCGCTGGTCGGAAAAGCGAAACAAAAGCTCAAGGACATGAAGAAGCTACCGAAGGACTACTGCACGTCCTGAGCAGGTGTTCGAGGTCTTGCTCGCTCAGCGCGAGAGCGCGCGCACCGCGCGTTTCAGCGCAGACAGCCCCGCGGCATCGCTCTGGTAGTAGCCACGGATCCGGCCGTCTCGGTCCACGACCACGAAGTGCTCGCCGTGCATGATCTCGACCAGAGTCGGATCGGCGGGCGAGTCTTTGCGTTCACCGACGTGGATCTTGAACCCCTCCACGATCGTCTGTTCGATCGATGCCAGGGATCCCGTCAAGAAGCGCCAGCGCGTCGGATCGGCCTGATGGCGGGCCGCGTAGCGCGCGAGCACTTCGGGTGTGTCGTACTCGGGGTCGACCGATAGGGAGACGTACTGCACCCCGCCGAGGTCCGACAGCTCCCCTTGGAGCTGCTTGAATTTCGCGGTCAAAAGCGGGCACACCGTCGCGCAGCGTGTGAACACGAAGCTCGCCACCCAGACGCGTCCCGCGAGATCCCGGTCGGTGACGATCCGCCCCTGATGGTCCGTGAGCTCGAAGGCGGGCACACGGCCGAGCTGACCTTCCGTGGCACTGGCCTGGTTCTCACCGAGGCTCAGCTTGTAGGCCGAGAAGGCGGCAAGGCCGGCAAGCGCCACAGCGGCCCAAATCAAACGTCGAACCCACTTCATGGCGCGGCCAGACCTCTCAGGCACTCGTCGCCGCCTCGGCGGCTCACACGAGCGCGTCGAGCGCCAGCGCGGCGAACAGCACCGGCAGATAGACCAGGGATGCAGCAAACAATTGCCGAGCCCACTTGACGCCTGCTCCCGCATGCAGGCCCTTGATGGCGAGCACGACCATGGCAAGCCCCAGCGCGCCCGCGACGAGCAGGTATAGAGTGCCGGCCACCTGCAGCGGCACGAGGAGCAGGCTCACCAGCAGCAGCAGCACGGAGTGGACGAGAGCGTGCACCTTCGCGACGCGCAGGCCGCGCACGGCCGGCAATACCTTGATGCCAGCCCGGGTGTACTCGTCCTGCCTGAAGATCGCGATCGCGATGAAATGGGGCAGCTGCCAGAAGAACAGCACTCCGAACAACGCGATCCCTGCCCAGTCGAGCCGCCCCGTCACCGCTGTCCAGCCGATGAGTGGCGGCAGCGCGCCAGGCACCGAGCCCACGAGCAGGGCCGCGGGCGACCACTGCTTCATGGGTGTGTAGACCGCCACGTAGCTGACGAGGGCGATGGCGGCGAGCGCGCCCGTGAGGGCGTTGACGCCCAGTGTCAGCATGGGAATGGAGATGCACGCCAGCACGCCGCCGAAGATCAGCGCGATGGTCGGATCGAGGCGTCCGGCCGGCAAGGGGCGACCGCGGGTGCGCGCCATGTAGCGGTCGATATCGCGCTCGAGCCAGCAGTTGAGCGTGTTGGCCGAGCCGACCACGAGCGCCGTGCCGAGTAGGGTCAGCACGGCCTTGAGCGGCTCGATGCCTCCCGCGAGCGAAAGGCCTCCGGCCGTCGTGATGAGCACCATCAACGTGATACGCGGCTTGGCCAGCGACACGACATCGCGAATGGTTTCAGACAGATGGCGCTCGCTCACAGCTTGCATCGAGATGCCCTTGGGGGCGGCTTCGCGGGACAGGCCCGGGTCCGCAAAAAGTGCGGCGGTATAGCAACGTGCCGAGAAGCACGTCAACCGCGCGCGGGACACTAGGGCCAGCGGCGCCCGCGGGCAACCTCCATCAGCGCAGGAGCAGCACGGCTGCGGCGATCACGCCGCCGAGCAGGAGCATGGCCCCGGCCCCGAGGGCGGCCCACAGCATCGGCGATTGGGCCAGACCGCCCGCGGTCGCTCCTGCCGGCCCATCGACCTCCGGACGGCTCGCTGTCAGCACCAGGGGGCGGGTCGACGCCGATGCGGCTGCATCGCTCGCCTGGACAGGCTGAGCCATCGCCACCGGACGCTCAGACTGGGCCGCCTGCGCCGCCTGTTGCCCCTGCACAAAGAAGCGCTGACTCTGTTCGTTGAGCGGTACCGAGCGTAACCGCTCTTCGTCGAGCTGGCCGTCCAAACAACCGCGCAGCGCCATGGCGAAATCGGACGCGGTCGGGTAGCGCTGGCTCGGATCCTTCTCGAGTGTCTTCATCACCACCGCTTCGAGGCCGGGTGGAAACGAAAGGCCTCGGACGCGTTCGCTCAGGGGGATGGGCTGACCGCGGATCTGCAGGGCGAGAAAGTCCATGGGCTGCGAGGCGTCGAACGGCAGCTTGCCCGTGAGCATCTCGTACAGGATGCAGCCGAGCGAGTAGATGTCCGAACGCGCATCGAGCTGCTGGCCGCGCGCCTGCTCGGGACTCATGAACTCAGGAGTGCCAAAGATCATGCCCTCCTGGGTCAGGATCAGCGAGCCGGGGCGCATCTCGCGCTGAGTCACCTTCGCCAATCCGAAATCGAGCACCTTCGGAAAATCGGTGATACCGCCCTGGGTGGTCAGAAAGATGTTCTCGGGCTTGAGGTCTCTGTGGACGATGCCCTGACGGTGGGCTTCCTCGAGCGCGCCACAGACCTGCACCATGATGTTGCAGGCGCGTGCGGGCTTGAGCGTCCCTTCCGCGCGCGTGATCTGGGCGAGATTCTTGCCCTCGAGGTACTCCATCGCGATGTAGCAGGCGCCATCGTCGAGCTGACCGTACATGTACACGCGCGCCGTATTCGGATGCGACAGGTGACTCATGGCCCGCGCCTCACGGCGGAAGCGCGCCACCAAGTCGGGCCTCGACACGTACTTCGGATGCAGGACCTTGATCGCCACGTAACGATTCATGTCCGGCTGTTCGGCCTTGTAAACGGCCCCCATGCCACCCGAGCCGATGCGCTGGATGATGCGGAACTGTCCGCCGATCTCCTTGCCGATGTAGGAGGTAGGTGCGCTCACGTAGCTCTCCCGAGGCCTTCTTGTGGCACCGCCAGTATAGGGGAAAGCCACGGCCCGCTCAGCATTTGTCCCGCTCTCGCCGCGTGATAGCGTGCGCCTGCAAACGACGACGAGACGCCGAGAACCGCACGTGAGCCCGATCGAGCACGTGATCCAAACCCTGACCCGCGAGCTTCGCACACGCCTCGATCCAGAGCTGTCGCTCGAGCTCGCGTGGCCCAGTCGGCAGATCATGACGCCGGGTGCCGGCCTAGCGAGCCCGCGCGGCTGCGTGATCGAGCTAGGACTCGGGCCTGGTCCCACGGCTTCGGCGCCCTCTCTGTGGCTCGACGCGGGCATCGCCGGTGCGCTGATCGACCGAGCCCTCGGGGGTGCAGGGCATCCGGGTCTCGCCACGCTCGCGGCGGGTCCCTCCGACGCAGAGCTTGGAGTCCTCGCGTACCTTGCGGCGCGCTGCGCAAAGGCCCTGCCTCCGCTGTGGGTACGCGACGTGCGAACGGGGCCATCGTCGTGCGACGACGGGGCTTACATCGTCCCCTGCACGCTGACCTTCAGCCAGGGACGTGGGGTGGCGCAGCTCGTGCTGCCCCCGGATCGATTCGCGCCCGCGTCGAACCTGCCGCTGAGGGTGGGCGTCGCCGATGTGCTGGATGGCGAAGACCTCGCGTGTCTCGAACCTGGCGATCTGCTCCAGGGCTCGAGCCTTCAGCTCCTCGTGACGCGCGCGGGCCTGTGCGGTCCCTGTGCGCTGCAGGTTCCGGGGCTAGGCACCTTCGAGGGCCTGCTCGACGGCACCCGCGCCCGGCTTCGGAGCGCAGTGCGGCTCGGTTCTGCTTCCACATTCGTGGAGCTCACGCGACGCAGCGTATCTCTCGCCGAGCTCTGCGATCTGGGCGCGTCGGGGTCCATCGAGATGCCGCCTCTGCAAGACTTCGTCACGCTCTTCCACGCGGGACGAGAGCGCGCCACATGCCGCCTCATGCGTCGGGGCGGAGAGCTCGCGCTACGCATCGAGGCGCTCACGCCCGCCCCCTCAGACACGCCCTGATCAGCTCGCTCACTCGATGCGAAAGCGCAGGGTCGAAGACTCGCCCTCGCGGAGCAGATCGATCACGAGCTCATCGGAGACACGCAGGCGCTCGAACGCGGTGAGAGCCTGTTCGGGGCGCTCGATGGCCTGGCCATTGACCCGTACGATGACGTCCCCGGGCACCAGGACGGCGGAGCCGAAGGCGGGGTCGATGGAGGCGATCTGAAACCCCACGAAGCGTTTGCCCTTCAGCGCAGGCTCCACCCGGACCCGCTGAAACAAGCGCCCAAGCCCGGCGTCGATGATGGTGATGAGCCCCGCACGATCGATCACGCCCGCGTAGCGCTCCGGCGCAGGCGGCGCGGACGCGGCAGGCGCAGGTGCCGGCTCGAGCGCAAGTGGCGGCTGCTCGACCGTCGCCGGCGCAACATCCTCTGGCGCGGATGACGTCACATCGGCTGCCACCACCGGCTGCGCATGCTGGCTGTCGACGCCCCGCGCGGGTGTCGTCGCCTCGAGCGCCAGGTTGCCCTTGGCCGTCGCTCCGCAGCCGAGACACAGGACCACTAGACACATCCAGCGAACGGTCGACATCAGCGCCCCTCGATCACGGACAGGGCCGCGCTCAGCACCTCGGCGCCCACGACCTGAAGCTCGCGGTCGGCCGCAATGTGCACGATGCGATCGCCAGGGAAGTGTTCTTCGATGTGCGCGTAGAACGCGGCCAACTCTCGCTGCAACGCGTCGTCGTCAAAGATCTCTTCGCTGCCCGCGCGGCTCATCCTGCGCTTTCGCGCCACTTCGTAGGGCACGTCGAGCACGATCGTGAGCTCGGGCCGCCTCGCGAAGTGGTTGAGCCCGCGCAGCCAGGCTACCGCCCCATCGACGCCACGCGCGCTCAGGCTCTGGTACGCGACGGTCGAGTAATCGTAGCGATCGCTCACGACTGTCACGCCTCGCGCCAGCTTTGGAAGCACCTCCACATCGAGGTGGTCGAGACGATCAGCGGCGAACAAGAGGCCGAGGGTGCTAAAGCTCGGCGCCTTGGGGCCGTGCGCGGACGGCGAGATCAGGCGCCCGGTCAGGATTTGTCGCAAGAGCACGCCGATGGGGCCATCGCTTGGCTCCCTGGTGGGATGAACGCTGACACCTTGCGCGCGCAGCGCCGAGGCGAGTCGTGCCGTGTGTGTCGTCGTGCCTGCGCCGTCGATGCCTTCGAGAACGATGAAGGGTGCGTGTTGCATGAATCCCCTGGACTCCGTGATGTTACTCCACCCGGATAGCTCATGTCGCGCTAACCTCCAGCCGCGCCGAAGGCGCCTTTTACACGCGAGGGAAAGTTTCGATGTCACACACGGTCACGCTCATCCCCGGCGACGGTATCGGCCCAGAGATCTCGGAGTGCACGAAGCGTGTCATCGAGGCGAGCGGCGCCCAGATCGAGTGGGAAGAGGTTCAGGCGGGTGCCGAGCTCGCCGATGCCACCGGCAATCCCATCCCCGAGCGGGTGCTCGACTCCATCCGCAAGAACCGAATCGCGCTCAAGGGCCCCATCGGCACACCGATCGGCACGGGCTTTCGCAGCGTCAACGTCACCCTGCGCAAAGCGCTCAACCTGTACGCCTGCGTGCGCCCGATCAAGAGCCTGCCTGGCATCTCGAAGCGCTACCCGAACGTCGACCTGATCATCGTGCGCGAGAACATGGAAGGCGAGTACTCGGGGCTCGAGCACCTGGTCGTTCCCGGTGTGGCCGAGAGCCTGAAGATCATCACCGAAGAGGCGAGCCTCCGCATCGCGAAGCACGCCTTCCAGCTCGCCCGCGACTTGGGCCGCCACAAGGTGACGGCAGTCCACAAGGCCAACATCATGAAGGTCACAGACGGCTTGTTCCTAAGCTGCGTGCGCCGCATCTCGGCCAAGTACCCGGACATCGACCACGAGGAGCTGATCGTCGACAACTGCGCCATGCAGCTCGTGAAGAAGCCCGAGCAGTTCGACGTGCTCGTGATGACGAACCTGTACGGTGACATCCTGTCGGATCTGGGTGCGGGTCTCGTCGGGGGCCTCGGCGTCGTGCCGGGTGCGAACATCGGCGACCTCTACGCCGTCTACGAGGCGGTGCACGGCAGTGCGCCGGACATCGCAGGCAAGGGCATTGCCAACCCCGCCGCGCTCATGCTGAGCGCCTGCATGATGCTGCGCCACCTCGGCATGAAGGCCCAAGCAGACCGCATCGAGAGCTCCGTGCACGGGGTATTCGAGAGGGGGGAGACCCTGACGCGCGATCTGGGCGGTACGGCAACCTCGACGGAGTTCACGGACGCGGTGATCGCAGCGATGCGCTGACGGTCCAAAGGGGATGGTCATGACGACGCCTAGCATCGAGAGCGTATCCAAAGAAGCCCGCGCCTTCGAGCCACCCGCACGCTTCGCTGCCACAGCGAGCATCGGGTCGCGAGCAACCTACGACGCTTTGTACGCCCAGAGCATCGAGGCGCCCGAGGCGTTTTGGCGCGAGCAGGCGAGCATCGTGAGTTGGTTCGAGGCGCCCACCACCATCTTGCGCGGCGCCTTGCCGCACGCCAAGTGGTTCGAGGACGGCACGCTCAACGTCTCGTACAACTGCCTCGATCGCCACGTCGAAGCAGGGCGTGGCGACAAGACGGCGATCCTGTGGGAGGGCGAGCCCGGAGAAGAGCGACGTATCACCTACACAGAGCTCCGACGCGACACTGCCCGCTTCGCGCGAGTGCTCGAGCGCGCAGGGGTGCAGAAGGGCGATCGCGTCGTCATCTACATGGGCATGGTGCCCGAGGCCGCGATCGCGATGCTCGCGTGCACCCGCATCGGTGCCGTGCACAGCGTGATCTTCGGAGGTTTCGCGGCCGATGCCATCCGTGATCGCGTGAACGACGCGGGGGCCAAGCTGATCATCACCCAGGACGGCGCCCATCGTCGCGGCCAAATCGTGCCCCTGCGCGCAAACGTGGACAGTGCCCTCCCCCATTGCCCAACGGTGGAACGCACCATCACGCTGCGTCGCACGAACACGCCCTTCACGCGGCAGCCTGATCGGGATCTCGATTGGCACGACGCACTCGATGCCGTCGAAGACGAGCACGTCCCGGTGCCCGTGCCGGCAGAGCACCCCCTGTTCATCCTCTACACGTCGGGCAGCACGGGCAAACCGAAAGGCGTCCTGCACACGACCGGCGGCTACCTCGTCAACACGGCGCTCACCATGAAGCACGTCTTCGATCTCAAAGAAGACGACATCTACTGGTGCACCGCCGACGTCGGCTGGATCACGGGACACAGCTACATCGTCTACGGGCCACTCGCCAACG
>CAYNOM010000039.1:0-12356 GCA_964398415.1 uncultured Polyangiales bacterium
ACTCGACAAGGAGCGCAGCGTGAGCGGATCGATGCGGCGCGTGAGGGGCGTGGCACGCGCCCCACCGGTCTGCGATTGCTGTAGCGTGCGACCGAGCTCGTCGATCACCTGGGAGAGGGCCGTGCGCACGCCCTGCACATTGCCGCGATGGGCCAGAGCCATCTCGCCACCCAAATCGAACAGGCGTGGATAGGCGAAGATTGGGCGCAGCACGTAAAGGGCGAGCGCGTCGGGCCGATAGCCATGGCGGGCCTCGAGGCGCGAGAAAGCTCGCGCAAGCACCGGGTCGGCCTCGAGCTCTCGCAGCAGGCCGCCGAGGGCGCGCGTGAAGCCCGGGATGGTGTCGTCCTCGTAGAGGGGCAAGAGGTCTGAGAGGGCGTCGCGCAGCGCCGTGTGCAGCTCGGGCCGCGGCATGTCCTGCTCGGGCGAGACCGTGCCCGTGCCTAGCTCGACCTCGGGCAGCATCGCGTCGAGGGCTACGATCAGCGGATCGCGCTCCGCGGCGAGCGCCTCGAGGCGGCGTATTCCGCGCTCGCGCGTGGCCTCGCCCGCCTGGCTCACCGCCGGGAGCCGCGCGCCATCGACCCGATCGTCGAAGCTGCCGTCCTTCGCGCGGTGACACAGCCCGTCGTAGGACGCGCCGGTCACATCTTCGCGCAGCGACTGGGCCCCCACGCGATCGCAGGTGATGCCATAGAGCTCCTCGCCGAGGCTGCCCCGCGACCCCACGACGCGCGCGTCGTCGAAGTCGGACACGCAAGAGACACACAGCATCGCCAGCAGCGATAGTCGAAGCGAAAACACCATGAAACAGATGTGTACAAAATGTCCTTGGCTTGTTGTACAAAAATATCTGTACGAATCGAACACGACACGGACCTTGGCGCTGCACCTGCCGACGGGTAGCGTTAGTGGCCGGTGCCCAGTGTCGTCGTCGCCGTCCTTGCCGTGCTCGCAGCGCTCCTCTCGGGAGGGCTGTTTGCGCTCTGGTTTTTGCTGCAAACACCGAGGGATAGGCTCACCCGCGCGCGGCTCTCCGTGCGCGCCATCGACCGACAGAAAGGGCGACGACAGGCTTTGCTACAGGGAGTTTCCGAGGGCCTGTACCGCGTGGACCCGGAGGCCCTCGACCAGGCCGAGCCCCCCGCAGTGGACGCACCCATCGTGGTCTACTTCACAGGCACCGGCGAATCGCCCCACGCTCCCCTGGCCGCCTACAGGCGTCTGATCGCGGCCTGCCCCGAGCTCTGCACCGCGCGCCATCACGTGGTGGAGGCGCCCTCGCAGCCCGGGGCCTACTACGGCTCGATGGCCTTCAGCTCGCGCGTTTGGGCCCGCCTCGAAGGGTTCGTGAAGGCGGAGGAGGGCCCGTTCATCCTGCTCGGCTTCAGCCGCGGAGCGCTCGCGGCGCTCGACGTGGGCGCGCGCATCGTCGAAGAGCAGAGCAAGGTGGCCTCGGTGCTCGCCATGTCGGCGCCGCTCGTGGTGCCAAGCCCCTTGCCGCCCACCGTCGTGTCGATGGCGCGCTTCTCACGCGTGACCGATGCCCTCAGCGCACACCGCGCGGCACTTCCACCCTGGGCCGTGCGCCACCTCGATGCCGTGGTGCAGCGCGTCTATCTGTGGCTGACGGCCGTGATCCAGGCCGAGCTGTCGATGGAGGGGCCCGAGAACCTGTCTTTGTGTCTCACGGATGTGGAGCTCTACGGCCCGGTCCCGATTAGCGAGCGCGCCGCGCGTGAGTTTCGCCTGCTGGTCGAAGCCCCCGATCGAGAGCTCGAGCACTTCACCAATGCCCTGGCCTCGGCGCTCGCGCGCACGTCGCGCCTTCACGCGACGCTGGTGTGGGGTGAGCACGACACGTGGGCCCCGGCCGCGTTGTGTGCAGCACGCCTTCAGGCTGCCCTCGAGCGCGAAGCCGCTCCCTCCGATCAAATCGTGACAAAGACCTTGCCCGGGCGTGGGCACGGACTGTTTCGCGAGCATGCCCACGACGTCGCCGTGCTCGCCCGCTTGCTGTCCGACTCGGTACGCGAGGCGCGCGCGCGCTTTCAGGCGAGCCGAGAGAGACAGCAGCGCAACCTCAGCTTCGAGGCGCGGCTCAGGACGCCGCCACCTCCGCCAGGAACAGATCATGAGTGAACGATCGACCATCGACAGCGCCTTCGACCTGAGCAGCCTCGACGGCATCCGCGCCTGCTTCGAGGAGCGCCAGCGCGCTCTGGGCAAGGGCTTTCACGCCCTCGGTGAGGAGGTGCTCTCGAACTACTGGCAAGCGAGCGATCAACAGCCGAAGCCGGTCAGCGCCATGACCTTCCGAAACTTCCTGCAAGGCAAGACCACGCTGCGCGACCCCACCGGCCTCGAGCTGTACTTTCGCGTGCTCGGCGCCTCCGAGGGCGAGATGCGCACGATCCGCGCGACGCTGCAGCACGAGCTCGATCGGCGCATCGCCTCGTCGCGACAGCAGGCAGCCCTACGCCCCTTCGACGAGGTCGAGCTCGAGGCCATGCCCTACTCGCGCGCGCTCGTCGAGTGCGAGGTGGTGACCCGACTCGAAGACTCGATCGCCTCGCCCCTGTCGCACCTCACGCCCCGCGAGTACTTGCTCGGCCCCGATGGCCAGCGCGAGCTGGGGCCCGACCCCGAGCGCTGGGGGCTGCTGCAGCACCTCGACGATCTGTCGGCGCGCATGTTGGAGCTCGATCACACGCTCGAGGACGGCCTCGAGAGCATCCCGCGCCGCGCCGTGCACAAGCGCCGCGTGCAGGCCGCCGCCGATCTCCGCGAGATGTTCAGCTGCTACGCCGAGTGGCTGCTGTTTCGCCCCCGCGCGGCCGATCTGTTTTTCTCGCGTCGACGCTACATGCTGCACGGCTTCGTGCCGGAGGAGCAGCGCGAGCAGGCCATCGCCCTCGGCAAGCGCGTCGCGAAGCTGTTTTTCGCGTCGGTCGAGCGCCTCGCCATCGAAGCTCTGCTCGATCCCAAGCAACGCCATGAGCCCCTGCGCACACCCCAGGCCGAGGCGGCCCTCGAGGCGGTCACCGAGCGGCTCTTGGCCTTTGCGCACTCGTTCTACCTCACCGTCGTGCAGGGCTCGCTCGGCACGGGCGCGACCTTTCGCGCCACCTACCAATTTCGACGCGAGAATCGCGGAAAAGCCGAGGGCTGGGACGCGCGGCACGAGAAGCTCGTGAAGGGCTACGACGACACGGTGCGACGCGCGAACCAGGCCCTCGAGGACGACGTGCGCCTGCCCTATGGCAAGCTGAAGCGCATCTACGACGACCATTTCGAGGCCTCGCGCCCGGTGATGCTCGACTTGTGGGAGAGCGACTATGCCCCCTTCGTGGTGCGCGACGCCCTCACCCTGCTGCTCTCGCACCTGCACCGCGCCCACGTGCTGAGCGACAAGCTGGTCTCTAGCCTGACGAAAGACCTGCTCACCTCGCGCGCGGGCCACGAAGTGCTGTCGGCCAAACACGAAGAGCGCAAGTACACACGGATCGGCGCCGACTGAGCACGCCCCGCACTACCGAGTGGCGGTCACTTCAGACGCGAACGAGCCGTGCTGCTACCGAGCTTCGCTGCCGCGCGCCATGCATCGCGGGCCGCGCGCAGATCGCCGGCGAGGTGATGGGCGTCGCCCAGCAAGAGCTGGTTCGACGCCTCGGCTGGGCGCGCGCGCACGAGGGCCTTCGCATGGCGCACGGCCTCAGGGCCGTTCTTCTGCAGCAAGGCGACCCGAGAAAGGCCCGCAAACGCGCGCGGGTAGCCAGGGTACACCTCGAGCGCCTCCTGATAGCGAGCGCGCGCCGCACCGAACAGGCTCCGGTGGCGGAAGTCGTGCCCCTGGCTGACCAGCGCGCTCGCACGCCGAGAACGCTGTCTGCGCGTTTCCGTGCGCCCCTCTGGCTCGTCCCCGTCCTCCTCATCTTCCTCGGCGCTGTCGGCACGAGCCTCCGCGTCGTCGGCCCCTTTAGCGGTGTCGTCTTCTGGGATGCGCTCGGGGTTGGGCGCGGCCGGAGGTGCGAGCAACGGCTCCTCGCGCACGGGCGCGGCTTCAGCGACCACGGCGGGCTCGGGCTTCGCGAGCGGCGCCGCCGCGGCTGCCTCGAGGTTCGGCGCTTCCGTGGGCTGAGGCTCGTCGGGGCTCGGCCACAAAAGCAGCAGCGCGACGACGAACAGCGAAGTCGCTCCCAGGCCCAGCGCGGCGCGGCGCCGCACACGCGGAGTCAACGCATAGCGCGCCGTGTCAACGGGCCCCACCGCATCGACGTCATCGTCCTCGGCGAAGGGCTCGATCCCCCCACGAGCCACCTCCGACGCCTTCGCCACGGCGCGCCCCGGTTCGACGACGACCGGCAAGGGCAAAAAGGCGACCCCAGGCTTCGGCGGATCAACCTGCCCCGCAGGCTGTTCTTTCGCGACCGCGACGCGCGGCGGAGGAACGAGCGCATGGAGCCGCTGCAGCTCGGCCGCTCCGGGCAGGGCCATGCCAGGCAAGGTGCGAGTCGTAGGAACGGGCGCCACCATGTTGGGCCGAAAGGCGTAGACGCGTGCCGGGGCGGCAAGGGCCGCCGCGGTGGGCACGGGAGGCAGCGCCTTGGCGACAGCCGCACGCACGACAGGCTCGCTCACGACAGGCGCGCTCACGACCGGCGCGTTCACCCTGTCGGCCCCCACGATCGACACAGGCGGCGCCTGCACCGCACGCAGGTGCGAGGTCACCACGGAAGGCGGTGGATGCGTCAGGCTTTCTCGCGCGGTGTGCAGAGCGGTGTCGAGTGGCGCCATCACGTTGGTGACGGCAGGACAGGCCACGGCCTGGACATGCACGCTGGCATGCGACTCGGAGAGCAGCTTGGCGAGCGCATGGGGACCGAGCAGGTCGTCCCCGGGCGCGCCGTCCGTCACCTCACGCGCACCCACGATGATGCGCTCGGCGACGTCGACCTCGATCGTCGTGTCAGGCGCCACGAAACGCGCCCGCAACGCCACGCCTGGCTCGAGCAGGGCACGCAGCGTACGTGCCGGGCCGAGTGTCTCGAGGGCCACCTCGAAGGGCTCGCCTCGTGCAACACGGCGCACCACGTCGTCGTAGTCGGCGCTCAAGGCCTGCACGGTGCGACAGCAGAGATTCGTGTCAGGCGCGGTCACCGAGCCGAGACCGAGCAACTCCGCTTGCACCAGCACCACAGGCGTCCAGCGCAGCCGCGGGTGCAGCCAGAGCGCACGCACGATCTCCCAACAGGCAGAGAGAAAATCTGTGGGCTCGATCAGCACCGCATCCGGGTCGAACGTTTCGACTCGGTCGAGCGACGCGGGATCGAGCCCCAAGACGATGACCTCACCTCCCTTGGCTCTGAGCGCTTGTGCTTGGGCATCCGCGCTCCCGGGGTCTGGATGCAAGATGGCCACGCGACGTCCCGACAGCGACGGCTTGCCGATCGCCTGCGTGCCGGCGATGGAAGGTGACAGGCGGGCCGGGGGCAACACCTGCACCTCTCCTCGACGACACAGCTCGAGGCCGCGACTACGCAGATGCGTGACGAGCTGCGGGGGCGGCTCATCCGGCGAAAGCCACAGAATGCGCAGGGGTGCGTGACGGGGGTTTAGCCCCAGAGGCGCATCCATGTGGCCCTGCGTGTTGGTCATGTTCGAATCAAGCCCCCAACCTTACGTTCTCCTGGAAGAGCGACCTCCGCATCCCTTGGTTGAAGAAAAAGCACAGGACTACGGCTCAGCTCACCAAATCATGGTCGCTGCGCCACCTCAGTCGGCCCAGCGACCTCGACGCGAACATGACGCGGCTCTACGAGACGCACCTCCACGTCCGGACCTGCGCTCACGTTCATCGGACTGATCAAGAACGTGCGCCGCCCGTTCGCGACGGCCCAGCCATCGATGCCGAGGTCGATGTCGCGATCGGACAAGAGGAGCAGTCGGTTGCGTGGTCCCGAAATGGTGACGTCGATACTTTCGGGCTCCGCGGCAACCACCGTGTACCCCTCCGGCAAACCTTGGACCATCACCGGCACCGACAGGGTGCGCGTCACCGCCTGACCACCCTGGATCGCGGCAAACCAGCCGCCCGTCGCGGCCAAGACGGCCAGCGCGGCGTGTGCCGCACGCACCTTCCATCTCCCCCGCGCCACCCGCGTGCGCTCGGGCCGACCGGCAAGATGCGGCCCGAGCTCCGCGCTCAGCTCCGTCCCGTCGACGGTGCGCAAGATGCCGCCCTTGGCAATCGAGATCTCGCCGCGCTCCTCGGACACCACGACGCACAACGCGTCAGTACCCTCGCTCAAGCCCAGCGCGGCCGCGTGACGCGTACCCCGTTCGCCGAGCAGCCCATGGTTCGTCGAGAGCGGCAGATGCACGGCAAACTCCGCCACGCGCCCATGGCGAATGATGACGGCCCCGTCGTGTCCGGGCGAGCTGGGATCGAACAGGCTCAAAAGCAGCGGGATACTGAGCTTCGCGTCAAGCTCTAGACCCCCCTCCGCCTCTCGGCCGAGCGGCTGCAGCCCAGGCAGCACGATGAGCGCTCCGGTTCGCGAGTCGGCCATCCGCTCGGCGGCAGTCACGATCATGCCGATGAGACCCGCGGCATCACGTGGCGTGCCCCGCGAACCGAACCATCCGGCCGCGCGATCGAACCAACGCCGCACGTCGTCGTGGGAGATGAACACGCCATAGACGACGCCGCTGACCACGAGAGCGAG
The DNA here is from genome assembly GCA_964398415.1 of uncultured Polyangiales bacterium. Lineage (GTDB taxonomy): Bacteria > Myxococcota_A > Polyangia > Polyangiales > DASUME01 > DASUME01. The sequence goes on from CAYNOM010000039.1 coordinate 6,729, forward strand.
CAGCACATGCGCCGAGAGCGTGTAGCCGAGGGAGCTCGCGAGCGCGTATGCCCCGGTGAGCAACAAGAGGGCGAAGAGCATGAGGACGTTGCGTGCGGAGCGAGCGCTCTCGAGCAACACGAACACGATCAGCGCCGAGACCGTGACATCGGTCAGCTCGCGTGGTGTCAGCAGAGATAAGTCCATGAAACGCCTCCCCCCGATGGCATGGGACGCAACGTCTCGATGTCGGAGCGCATTCCGCGTGCAGGCATCCTTGCATGCCCAATCAATTTCGTACCCTGCGGAAATGAAAGTAGAAATCCCTGTCGCGGCCGGTTCGAAAAACCCGACATGGCGGTGGATTTGTACTTCCCTGCTGTAGCGTGTGCTGGACGCCGAGCGCGGGCGTCAAGACTCTGTCAGGCGTGCGTAAGATCACGCACGCTGTGCCAGACCGCGTCGCCGAACGCGGCTGAAAGCTTCGTGATTCCAAGCAAGTGAGAAACGGCACAGAGCTTGCCCTACAGCGCCCTCATGACGCTTCCGATCCCCCACCCGGACCTGTTGTTGAGCCTCCCCGACTACGTGCGCGCCGCACGGTGCGAAGACCCGGAAGTCGCCGAAGAAATGGCCCTCGAGGCAGCGCAAGCATACTTGCGTCGCGGCGCGCGAGCCCAGGCGGCCACCCTCTTGAGCGCGGTGGCAGAGCAGCTTCCTCCCTACGAGGCGATCACGCTGCGCGACGTGCTCGCGGAGTTGCTCGAGGGGCTCTCTGACTTGCGGGGCGCCCTGCTTCAGGCGGGCATCGTCGACGGGCAGCGCGCGAGCGCCGAAAACGCGTTGCGCGTGGGGCGAATCCGGCTTGCGCTCGGCGAACGGAGTCACGCCAGACGCGACCTCGAGCGCGCACGCGACTGGGCCGAGATGACGGGCGAGCACGACGTGCGCGATACGGCGCGGGCCCTTCTGGACGTGCTCGCACGCGGCGCCCAAGTCATGGCCGCGCCCACGGCGCCGAACTGAGCAGCGCTTCCACACCGGCACCCGGTGCTTACGTTCGTGCCATGCGACAACAAGACTACGGCTACCACCGCCAGCTTTCAGGCATGAGCCATGCAGCGGCGCTCGAGGCCATCAGGCGCGCCCTCAGCGAGGAAGGCTTCGGCATCATCACCGAGATCGACATGCGCGCCACGCTCAAGCAGAAGCTCGACGTGGACATCCCCGCCTACGTCATCCTCGGAGCTTGCAATCCCAAGCTCGCACACGAGGCGCTGGGCCAGGATCCCAACATCGGGCTGCTCCTACCCTGCAACGTCGTGGTACGCGAGACCAAGGACGGTGTCGTGGTGTCGGCCGCAAACCCCCACGCCATGTTCAGCGTGGTCGACGCGCCGGCTCTGGGCCCTCTGGTCGAAGACGTGAGTCAGCGCGTGCAGCGCGCGCTCGCAGCGATGGCCTGAGCGCTGCGCCGGATCTCTACGACCTCACTCCGCGAGCAGCGGCTCGATGCCGTTCTTCTGGCCACGCCCCGTGCTGCGGGCGGGAAGGGCCATGCGCTCGGCGAGGCCCTGTTGGCCGACCCAACGTGCGCGGTCGAACTCGTTGAGGTTCTTGTTCATCACCACCTGGAAGCAAGCGGCCGTGCCCTGGGTACCCGCGATCACGGCCCACGCCAGGAAGAAGTTCCAGATGCGGAACCAGCGCTCCCCGTAGCTCTTGACGATCTCGTCCTTGTTGGCGAGCCAATTGTCGTGCCACTTCTTGATCGTGTAGCAGTAGTGGATGCTGATGTTGTCGACCGTGTGGATCTCGAAGTTGGCCTTCTCGCACGCGGCGACCATCTGACCCACGGGGATGCTGGCATCGGCGCCGGGGAAGATGTACTTGGCCATGAACAGGCCCCACACGAGGTCTTCCTGGTGGGCGGCGCGACGCAGGCCCGTCCACTGCATGAGAAACAGGCCGTCGTCGGCGAGTAGGTCGCGCGCCTTGGTGAAGTACGTCTGCAGGTTCTTCACGCCCACGTGCTCGACCATCTCGAGCGACACGACCTTGTCGTAGCGCGTGGCGGGAATCTCGCGGTAGTCCATGCACAAGACGCGCGCCTTGCCCTCGAGCCCCGCCTGCCGGATGCGCTCATTGGCGAAGTCGGCCTGGTTCTGGCTGAGCGTCACGCCGGTGGCGTCGACGCCGTAGTGCTTGGCCGCGTGGATCACCAGCGTGCCCCAGCCACAACCGATGTCGAGAAGGGTCTCGCCGGGCTTGAGCGCCAGCTTCTGGCACACGAGGTCGAGCTTCTGATCCTGTCCCTCTTCGAGCGTCTGCTTCTCGTCGAGGAAGTAGCCCGACGTGTAGACCATGCGCGGCCCGAGGAAGGCCGCGAAGAAGTCGTTGCCACGATCGTAGTGACCGCGCACGAGCTTCTTGTCGTCTTCGAGGGTGTGCACCACGCTCTCGGGCACGAACTTCGTCAGGAAGTAGCGGTAGTGCTCGGCCGTGAACGAGTGGGTGGTGAAGTTGTGGCGATGCTCGAGCATCTCGTAGATGTCGCCCTGCAGGTCGACCGCGCCGTCGAAGTAGGCCTCGAACAAGGTCGCGATCGGAATCTTCTTGTTCGTGTAGCGCGCACCGAGCTTCGCGTCGCGAAACACCACGTAGTCGGTCAGACCCTTGCTTGCCATTTCTCAACCCTCCCCGCCCAAGGAGGCCCGGGGTCGGCCAGGTACGGCCGCCGAGGCACTTCCGAGGTTCGAATGACTGTCGCGTCGGCCGAGTCGCCGGACGCTGGCGCCTTCTTACACGAAATGGGACGTCCTGGGTTGCCCTTTTTTGATCCCACTTTAGGGACAGCAGAGACAGGCGAGTCAGTGGCTCACGGCGCCATGCGCAGGTCACGCCGACAGGGCGCGGAGTCGCCCGCGTCCGAGCTGGGACTCTACGTCGGCGAACGCCAGTGAGAGCGCGATGCGCGGGCTCTTGTGACACGCCGAGGCTTCCACGACCACTGGACCGTCCTCGAACACCAACACCACGGCCACCTCAGTGACAGGCCTCTTGCGGTCATCGCGGGTCTCGATCGACACGAGACACTCACCCGGACCCCGCAGCATCTGGCGTATTTTCCGATAGCGCTCGGCAGCCAGCGAGATCAGGCTCTCGCTGGGGACGAGCTTTCGGAACCTCACTTGCAAGGCGTGTGACATGCCCCGCGTTCTGCACAACTCACGCCAACCCCGCGACCGCTTGAATTCGCCGAGAAGGCCCGCGCTTCTCGCGAAGATAGCCGACGCGACACGGCTTCCGACGCTGGGGCTACCCCATCGTGCGCTTCTGCCCGGACATCCCACGGTTCTCGGCCAAGGGCCTTGGCAGGTCACGGTGGGTCACGAGCGCCTCCTTCGGAACGCCGTTGCCACCTACTGCACGAGCACGCGCATGCTGCGGACGCCCACCCCACCCCGCGCATCGCGCAGCACCAGCCATAGCGAATGCTCCCCGGTGTCCGCAGGCGCCGTCCAGGTGTTCGCACTGCGTCGCTCGTCAGACGGCGCTTGCTCATCGACGCCTGTCCGCGCATCGACGTACGCCCCGCCAGTCGCGTACCAGGCCACGCGCATACTCTCGCGTCGAACGCCCAGCCTACGTCCCTCGTCGAGCCAGAGGTAGCGCTCCTGCCCCTCGCACCCGACGCTCGCCGCCCCGGCGCAATCCTCTGAACACGACAGGGCGCTCTCCTCCGGACCGCACACGCCATCCCCGCACAGGTCGGCTTGCGGACAAGCCGGCCACTCGACGCTCAACGCGAGCCGCTCTCCTCTTCGCAGCGGCACGAGCTCGCCCTCCGCGACGGCTTGCCTGCGCCCGTCGGGCCAGCGCAGCTCGAGCGCGCTCGCGCGGGGATTGCGGTTGGGATGGTAGCGCCGCGCAAAGTCGGCAGAGACCGTCGGCCCGACGCCAGCGAGCCCGCACATCACCCGCTGCTCGTACAGCAACACGCTCTGTTGATCCTCTGCGTCGACGCCGAGCAACACGGGCACGGCATAGCCCCCCGTGGTGTCGGGATCCACCGGCCTGCCTGGGGGCGCATCGACCGCGACCTGGGGCGGGTTGGGCCCGAACAGCGAACAGGCCGCGCTCGGAAGCGTGGCCTCTGCCGCGAGCCCGCTTCCGATGCGCTCGAGGCTATTTTGGTCGAGTCGCAAGCAGCGGCGATTGATGGGCCCGAGCTCCGCGAGCGGCTTCGGCGCGTTGCAGTAGAACCATTGGAGCATGCCCTCTTCGCGTACGCCCTCGGAATCCACGAACAAGGCGGAGTAGCGCACGGGTTGACCGGGGCGTGCCTCGGCAGGCTCGGCCTGCACAGCGAGCACCCTCGGCCCACGCACGATGGATTCCTCCGCATCCAGCTCCGGCACGCAGCCGCTCAACAAGGCCACGCCTACGCGCGCCACGAGCCCACGCGTGACTCTCGGTGCGCATCGCCGCGCGACGCGGACGCGCACTGCTGCCATGCCTCTCAGTAGGTCCACTCGACACCTGCTACAGGAAGGATCGGAAGGCTTCGAATCTGGTCCCGCACCATGAAATCAGGGCTGTACACGAGCTCCTCACTGTTCGCGCGGTTCGTTACGTTCTGCACCTCGAGAAAGACCTCGAGCTCGGTCGAACCCAGCGCGAACGACTGTCCCGCGCGCACATCGAGCTGCAGAAAGAGGGGGATGCGGATGTCGTTCTGTCGACCGAATACAGGCTGGGTGCGATCGCGCCGCGCGTCGTAGTACGTGCCGACCACGCTCGTGCGGGGGAAGCCGCTCGCGAGTCGAAAACGAGACCCGAGCTCGAAGCCCTTCCAGGGTGCCCACACGAGCACCGCAGACAGCACGTGCGTTTGGTCGTAGTCGAACAGACGCATCGGCGCATCCTCGTGGTTTCGTCGCTCGCTCCGCATGACGGTGTAGGCGATCCAGCCGAACACGTTGTTCGACAGATTCCGGCGCAGGAGTGCCTGCACTCCCAGATTGCGGCCTTCGCCGCTCGCCACGAGCGCCTCCGCGCGTCGCGGTGACTCGGCCGGATTGCGCATGGTCAAGTCGTCGAGAATCGTGGCGAACCCGGTCAGCTCGAGCGTCAACGCGTCGACCGGCTCATACGACGCACCGAGCACGTAGTGCACCGCCCGCGCCACGGGCAACGCAGGATTGCCAAACTGCGCAGACAGATCTTGAGGGGAAGGCTGTTGGTGGTAGGTGCCGATCGCCGCATGCAGGCTCAGCCTGTCGAGCGGCTTACCACGCACGGCGAGCCGAGGTTCGACCGCGAAGTCTTGAGCGAACAGCCCGACGGGAGGCTTGTCGCGCTCCTCCGGCGTCCTGCGACTGACGCTGCGAAAGAATGGGTCCAAGCGCAGACCGGGAACGATGTGCAGTCGATCGGACAGCAACGCGAAATCGGCTTCTGCGTACGGGGCGATGCCGACGCTCGTCGTGGTGAAACGATCGTAGCCGATGCTGTCCGGAGGAGGCTGACCGAACACACGCACGTCACCCTCGCGCGCTGGCAGGCCCAGGGAGCCGCGACGCCGCACCCGCGTCGTCGCGACCTCGGCATCGAACTGACCATCGTTCGTGCGGTCCTTGACATCGT
>CAYNOM010000039.1:12366-12672 GCA_964398415.1 uncultured Polyangiales bacterium
TCGGCATCGAGGCCTCCCTCGAGCGTCAGCCAGGGGGCCACGCGCACGCGGTGACTCGCCCGCACGCCGACCAGGACGTCATCGCTCGACAGCTTCGTCACGACGTCGCCGTAGCGACTCGTCAGGTTCTGCGTTCCAGCTCCGACATAGGGCGTGAGCACCGAACGGGACCCGTCACCACTGTCGCTCACGTAGTGCGCGTAGAGGCGCTGAAATGATAGGTCGCGAGATTCGCGCGTCGTGAGCGCAGGATCGGGATTCACGACTCCGCGCGACGTGCGGTCGGTGCTCGCCATGCCGACGACA
>CAYNOM010000039.1:12682-19305 GCA_964398415.1 uncultured Polyangiales bacterium
GAAGCGTCTCGATACTTGGGGATCGGAACGTAATCGCCCACGCCGCTCCTCACGCCCTCGGCAAACTGGTCGATGACACTCACCCTTCCCGCGGCCGCCGCGCTCCACTCGCGTCCGAGCGACGAGCTCATGGAGGCCGAGCCATCGAACAGATTCGCGCCGAGGCTGCCGTGCACGCCCTCGGCCGTGGGCGTCGCCGTCTCCACGCGCACGACGCCACCGAGACCGCGGCCGAACGCCGCGCCATAACCACCAGGCACGAGCTCGACGCTCTCGACCACGCTGCTGTGCACCGTCGAACGCAGCCCCCCTTCGTGATAGAGGCGGGGGATGGGCACGCCGTCCACGTAGGTGCGCGTGTCCCCAGGGGCCGCGCCCCACACCACGAGCTGCCCCGAACCCACAGCCGAGCGCGCGACGCCCGGCAAGCTCTCCACCACACGCACCACGTCCCCTTGCGCGCCGGGGATGCTGCGAGCCTCCGCCGCGTTGACCTTGGTGGACACGGCCGCGCGCTCTAGTGCCGGAGGCGCCATGACGAGGATCTCTAGATCGTCCGAGGGGCCCTCGGACTGCTCGGGTTGCAGCGCCACCACGTAGGTCACCTCGAGCTCTTCGCCCGCGACGAGCGTTTCCTCAGCCTGCAGCGAGGTGAGTCGCTCTCCGCTCAGGGTGATGGTGGTGAGACCGGGAGCTAGTCCCTCCAGACGAAACCTACCCTGCTCGTCCGTGAACGTGCCCGCGCCTCCAGCGAGCTCGATCCTAACCCCCGGGAGCGGCCTCTTTGCGTCGGCGCTCTCCACCCTGCCCGTGAGCACGGCGGTTGTCGGCACGACCTTCTCCTCGCGCAACGTGAACACGTAGCGGTACTCGATTCGAATGGGCGAAGCCTTCCCGTCAACCTCGGCAGGTGAGAACGAGAAGCGCTTGACTGCCGCGAGCGCTGCCTCATCGAAAGCCGCTCCGCCAGATCCTGTCACTTGCGCATCCGCCACGGCTCCATCTGCGTCGATCAGCATCTGCAGCGTCACGACGACATCGCCAGTGGGCGTTGGCTCGACCTCTGGATAAGGGGCCTCCACGAACTCGAGCAGGGCTGGATGCTTGGTCAGAACTGGACCTCTGGCGACGGCGCCGGACGTGACGGACGGATCCTCGGCCCTCGCGGACGACGCGAGGAGAAGGATGACGAGAAGGCCTAGAGCGCGCAGCCGAAGCGGCGCCGTGTTCATGTTGAGGGAGGAGGTCATAGGCTGAATCGGACGGACACCACGAAGGTCGCCTCCACGGGTTTGCCACATGCGAGTGCGGGCTCGAATGAGGCCGCCTCCACGGCGCGAATGGCGGCCTCGTCGAGGCCATGGCCGAGCCCCTCGAGCACACGAACTCGTACAACCTTACCGTTTGTATCGACCACAAGCTCGACGCGAACCTTCCCTTCAACGAGAGCCGCACGGGCCGCCTCGGTGTACTCGGGCTTGGCCATCTGCAGCGGCCTCGGCTTCTGATGCGGTTCCGCACAAGCCGTCGTGCCCGCAGCCCTCGGCTTGGGCTCAACGAGGGTCTTCGTGGTCGCGACACGGCGCGTCGACTCCACTGGGGCGCGCAGCGAGTCTCCCATGGGCACGGCCACACCACCGAGACCTACGCCACCCGTCATCGCGATGCCGAAGGTAGGCGCCGGAGTGGAGGAGATCGGAGGCGGCGTCGCTTTGGTCGGCACAACCGGCCGCTCGCGCACCACCTTCTCCGCCTTGGGCTTCGGCGCCTCGATCTCCGGCTCGGGTGGGGGCGGTGGTGGAGGGGGCTCCTCCTTCTTCGCCTTGGGCTTCCTTGGCGCGTCGACGACCGTGATCGCGATGCGCTCGGGCTCCTTCGGCACCTCGATCTCGGATATGCCGACGCCGAGCGACGCGTGGAGCGCGAGGCTCACCCCATAGACGATCGTCATGGACTTACGCACGCCCTCTCCCCTACTGGTCCTCGCGCTCGACCTGAACGGCAAAGCGCGTGATCTCGTTGGCACGCGCAAGGTCGAGCACGTGCACCACCACCCCGTGGGGAGCCGCCTTGTCGGCGCTCACGATCAGCGTGACGTCCTTGCCTTGCTTGCCCGCGTCCGCGAGACGCTGCTTGAGCTGAGCCTCCGAGACGGGCTCGTCGTTGTAAGACAGAGCGCCGTTCTTCGCGACCGTGACGGCCGTGAGCGAGGCCGCCGACCCGTCGGACGTTTGAGTATTGGGAAGGTCGACCTTCATGCTCTGGGAGACGATCCACGTGGCCGAGACCATCAAGATCACCAAAAGCACGAGGACGACGTCCACCATGGGAGTCACGTTGATGCCGACGATCATCCCGCCTCGTGCACCCCGCCCAGAACCCGACGATGTAGTGCCTGCCATGACTCACTCCTTCGTTCGCGCGACCGTCACTCGGCTTCGCTGAGCACCACACGCGCAAGTCGCGTGTCTGCTACGGCCCGTTCGGTCGCGGGTTCGTGCTCTCGACGCGACTCGACCTCGCCTTGCGACTCCGGATGAGTGTGCATCCAAGCGGTGAAGAGTCGCGAGAGAGACTGGGCATGTCCCTCGATGTCGCCGGCCTTCTTCTGGATGATGTTGTAGGCCACCACGGCCGGAATCGCGACGAAGATGCCGACTCCCGTGGCGATGAGCGCCTCTGCGATACCCCCCATGACTTTCGCCATGCCAGAGCCTTGGGCCGAGGTGCCCAGATGGCTGAAGGCCTCGATGACCCCGATCACGGTGCCGAACAGACCGATGAACGGCGCGTTGTTTCCCAGCGTGCCGAGCAGATTTGCGCCACGGTCGAGGTCCTCCTTGGCCCTTCCGAGCGCGCTGTCGAGCGCATCGTTGACGGCAGCCGGCCCACCATGTTTCCACACGAGAGCATCCTTCAGGATGGATGCCTCGAGCGAAGAGCTGCCTTCGAGGGCACGCACCGCGGCCGAGTAATCGTCGCGGCGCAAGGCCTTCGCGATCGCGTCGTCCAGCGCCTTTCCTTCCGCGCCATTCTTACGGAAGAACAAGAAGCGCTCGAGCATCGCACCAAAGGAGACCACACTGAGGAAGAGCAAGAGATACAACACCCAACTGGCGCCGAGCATCGATATCTTGAGCAACGTTTCCACGATCATGACATTACCTCTTGATTACCTTGTTGGACGAGCTCACGGAAACTCGATCTTGGTCAGATACAGAGGACGCTCAGCATCTGCTCGGCTTTGGGCTCGTAGTAGCTGTCCACCAACGACCTTCTCCTCGCGCAGCGAGAACGAGCCGCCGGCATGCGACTGCTTGCGATAGAGCGTGAGCTCGAAGCGCACGGACGGCTCGGCACAGGCGTCGAAGAGGTTGGCGTAGACATACCAAGTTCCCTTCGGGGGTTGTTCCTTCCAGGCGAAGCTCTCGATACGGCGACCATCGAGCAGGCAACCCGAGGTGCGATCGGCGTCTAGGCGAGCCACGACCTTGCCATCGACCACCTGTGAGAACTTGTTGCGTCCGTAGCGCGTCCCGTCCGGCGCGATCACGATCAGATCGAGATCGGCGTCCGCATTCCAGCGCAGAGACGCGATAGCGGCCGGTGGCTCGATCGTGGGATCGCACACGTTGCCTTCGTCCGGGAGCTCGGAGCGGATGCACACGCCGATCGACGCCTGTGGCCCAGCCCGACCCGCCTCATCGAAGGCGACGAGGCCGAGCGTCTTCCGACCAGGTGCGACGCCATGGCCGACGTCGAAGGCGAGCTCCCAGAGCCGCTCCCCCGGTGTCAGTAGATCCTCGGCGCCAACCGGAACGACCCAATACCCCGAGCCTTGATCGAGCAGACGTACCCCGACGGAGAACGCCCCTTCCGTCGTGCGTCCCGCTATCGGCACATGAGGAAGACCTGGAAGCAGCGTCAATGTCCCGACCTCGAGCGTCGTGATCGATGGACCTTCCGGATCTACGCGCGGAAGCGCTCCAGGCTTGAAATCAGCCTGATGCACGACGAGGGGCTCGCTGAGCGCACGCGGGTCGTCGACCCCACGGCATCCCGCGCTCATCGCAGTGGCGCTGGCGAGTGCGCCAAGCAGGACTGCTCGCTGAAGCTCAGGGACGAAGCGCATCAGAACTGCCCCTGCGCGCGAACGGTCCACTGGTTGTTGGCGACATCGATCGGAATGCCGCGGCGGTCTCGACCCAGCCGGTCGTCCACCAGATCGTACTGGAAGGTGAGACGTCCAACGTCGGCCCAGCGCGCGCCAACCACAGGAGACAGAGTCTTGATGCTGGCATCCCACGCGAACGCCCGGCCGCGCCGTGTGTCGATGAGATCGCTGTCTGGATCGTACACGTCGTAACGCGCCCCTATGAACGCCCATGGGGTCACGTCCTGCAGCAGAGCCACGTAGAAACTCAGCTCGCGCAGGTCGCTGCCGCGTAGCGTGGGATCAGCCACGAACAGCGCTCGATCCAGGTTGGTTGCCAGCGTGATCTCTCCGTAGAGAGTCGATTGACCAAGCTTCGAGTCGAGCTCGAGCCGGGCGTCCGCGCCGACTGCCCAGCGCTTGAAGGTGGCCGAGGGCAGCGCGCCACGCCCGGCGACCTGCACCACCTCGGTGGTGGAGAACTGGCCGTCGGCATTCTGGTCATCCCATTGCAGCACGCTCTTCGTGGCATCGGAACCTGCGTGAAAGCCTGTGCCGGAGAGAAACGAGGCGCCGGCCTCGATGCGGGCCCCCGCGAGGGCCGTCTCGACCCCCACTCGACCGAGATAGTCGGGCGCACGCGTCGCATCGATGGCGCTCGGCCCTCCTGCACGATCGTCGAGCGGAACACCGTTCATCACCGCAAGCTGCACCCGAAACGGGCCGTAGGCCGCCTGGAGCTTTGCCCCCGTGTCGACTGGACCTGCAAAGAATGCGAGAGAGCCCGTCGTGCGCTCCAGGAACAGAATGTCATCCTGCCCCTGCTGCAGTTCGAGCCCGAACGGGATCTCAGTCAACCCCACGGTGAGCGAGAGCGGCGTTGGCCCATCGCCCTCTGCCGGCCAAAGACCAGTGACGGAGGCGCGGCGCACGCTGGCAGTCGGCCCCCTCGTGTTGCTCGCATCCAGCTCGAGGTCGGTGTGCACATAGGAGAAGCGACCATTCACGCGCAGGCGTCCACGACGCACGGCGAAGCGGTCTTGGTTGAGGGGTGTGCCTCCTTGCAGGAGCTCGTCCTCCGAGATCTGATTCTGGCCGTACTGCACCTGGAGGTAACCCGAGATGGATACACCGCGCTTAGCGAGGCGGGCCAGCAGGGAGCTGAGGTCGTGCTCGGCCCGCGCCTGCGCGTCGCCTGCAGCCGACTGCGCCTCGGCCAGTGCTTGCCTGAGCTCGAGTCGCTCCGCCTCGTCCTCGGCTACGCGACCCTCGAGCGCCGCGAGCTGCGTGCGCAGCGCCGTGAGCTCCGGTGAAGGGTCTGCAGGCACGGAAGAAGCCTCAGGCGGCGAAGAAGCTTCGACTTCGAGCTCGAGCTCGCCGTCGCTGGGGTTCGGCACCTGACCCAGCGCGACGCGAGGCAAGGCCGAAGCGACGAGCACTACCAGCGTACTGCCCACGCGGATGCAGCGAAGGAGGTGAGTGAGGAGGGCTGTTCTAGTCATGGTGGGTGGTGCTGGGCGTAACGACACGCACCATCCTCGAGGAGGGCGCGGCGAGAGATGGCGCGTGGTCATGGAGGAAGGTCAGGATGGAAGGTCGGGCAGGGGCTCGGCGTACCCTTTGATCCGGGTGCCGTTGTCGAACTTGCGGCGCTCTACGCCCTCGGGTGGACATGAGTTGAGAAGCTCGTTGCTCCTCGCGGGGTCGCTCACGCAGTCCTTGGGCACGTCGTCTGGCCCGCCGTCACCCTTGCTCGTTCCTCCGCTGTTCGAACCTGCGTTGCCATTGGTGGCCCCACCATTTCCGCCACTGCCGTTTCCACCGAGATCTGGGGGCAAGTCATCTTCGCCGCCGCTGCCCTCGCTACCGCAGGCGAGCGAGGCTGTGCCGAGCGCGAGGAGGAGAGCGAATTGGACCGAGCTCATCTTGTTCGTACGCATCTCACTTCACCTCACAGAAGCCGTGGCGGCACACGGGGGCGTCACTGGGGCAGCTAGCATCGGGGCCGTTGCTCGTGCACGCCTGGCACGAGGCCGGCACGACTCCCGTGACCTTGGTATCGAAGTAGCAGCCGCAGGGCCACTCTGGCTGGAAGCTCGCGAGCGGCCCCACATCACCGTCACGCGTCACCTGCATGGCGCACTCAGGGATCGTTCCGGAGTCGATCACGATGTCGAGCCACGACAGCTTGTCGGGCAGCTCGCGCGCGCCGATGATCGAGTCGATCCAGCGGGCCGTGTTCGGATCTACGATCTGCCCCCCCGGAGCGTTCAGCTTCGCGTAGAAATGATGGGGGTTCCACAGGAAGTAGCGCCCCTCGCGAAGGTTACGCTTGTCGAACGCGGTCGCGGTAGAGTCGGGCCAGTAGCCGTAGGCCTGACCGCGTGCTTGGAATGCCAGGCTTCTGACCTTGTCACGATTGACATCTATAGTCTCGCTGCTCGCAAAACCGAGAGCTGCCTCGGGGTTC
>CAYNOM010000040.1:0-19185 GCA_964398415.1 uncultured Polyangiales bacterium
CATGATCACGCCGAGCGCGTAGATGTCGGTACGCTGGTCGACGCTCTGCCCGGCCGCCTGCTCGGGCGACATGTAGTGCGGCGTTCCGAAGACCATGCCCGTGCGGGTGAGTTTGTTGGAGGCGCCGCCCACCTTCGCGATGCCAAAGTCGAGCACCTTGACGAAGTTGCCGAGCTCGCCTCGCTTCACCACGAACACGTTGTCTGGCTTCAGATCGCGGTGGACGATGCCACGCTGATGCGCCGCACCGAGGGCCGCGGCGATTTGGCGAATGATCTGCAACGCCTCCGAAACGGGAATCGAGCCGCCGCGCTTGATGATGTCGTTGAGCGGCGCGCCGTCGAGAAACTCCATCACGAAGTAGACGGTGCCATCGGGAAGGCGTCCGAAATCGCTGATGTCGATGATGTTCTCTTGCCCGATGGAGGTGGCCGCCTGGGCCTCCTGGATGAAGCGCTGCACCACCTCGGCGTCCTTCGCCATCTCGCCGCGCAGCACCTTGAGCGCAAGCGCCTTGTTGAGCGAGACGTGCGTCGCCTTGTAGACGACGCCCATGCCGCCTTCGCCGATCTGCGCCTCGACGCGGTAGCGACCGTCGACGACGCTCCCGATCAGGGCATCGTGGGATGGACCCGAATCGGGAAGCGGCTCGGTGGGCACGCCATCTTCAGGACAGAAGCGCTCGTGCTCAAAGCGACTGCCGCAGCGCGGACAAAAACGCATCAGGGCGGATGATAACCTCAGTCCACCGCAACGACGAGTAGGGCAAGTCGAGGATCGCACGGTACGTGCTGGTGCCCCGGGACGGCCCCGTGCAGAAGGGCCCCTGGGCACCGCCGCGGGGAGTCTGGGCGCTGCGCGTCCCGACGACGGTCCGGCGATCAGGCTTCTTGCGCGAGCGACCAGTTAGAAGCACTGGGTCGCGTTGTTCGAGCAGTAGGTCGGATTGTCACACGGGTCTAGAGATCGGGCGTCCAGCGCGGGGAAGTCACACAGCTTCGGGTTGTTGCTTCCCGACACAGAGCCGAGGGCGCAGTCGCTCGGCAATAGCACCGATTCGAGCTGCGCGTTGCCGCTCAGCAGGAGCGCGCGGATGCGCCTCGCGCTCGCGAGCGACACCGTGCGCAGGGCATCGAGGCTGCTCAGCTCGAGCAACTCGACCTCCTGCAAGGACGGAAGCGTCAGCGACCCCAGAGCATCGCGCACGCCTTGTCGTCCGCGAACGCGAAAGTCGAAGGCTCGCTCGAAGCGCGTCAGATCCACCCAACGCAGGTTCGGGGCCTCGATCCGCACCTGCTCGGCTTCGCGCAGCTTCGGCAAGAGCACTTGGTCGATCAGATCGCTCTCGATGGTCAGACCCACCGAGAGAGCGCCCGAGAGCGCCGGCAAATCGAGACGGGAGAGGGCCACATCGCGAAGTACGAGCGAACGCTCCAGCGACGCGAGCTGCTCGGCCGAGAACGTGGTCAGAGCCGGGTCCGCCGCGAGCACGAGCGAGCCCGTGTGCGTGAGTCGTGGCATGGAGACGGCGCTGAGGACCGAGTTGCCCGCGATGCGAACGCCACCATCCACTCGCTCAAGTGAGGGGAAGGAGACCGACTCAAGGCGATCGCTCGAGTCGATGACGAGACTCCCGCGCACGTGCCGCAAGCGTGAGAACTCGAAGCTCGAGCGCTCGCTGTCCGGCCAGTAGATGTCCCCATCTACCGTCTCCATCTTGGCGCCACACTCGTCAATCTCCGACGCATCCCGAACTGGGCCCAGATAATCCTTGCAGTCGTCCTCGCACGCACAGAGCGAGACGAGCAGCAGCACGATCCAAATCCCCGCACGCGATGGCATGTGAGACGACATCATGCGTCTTGGCCGAAGGCCGTGCCGCAGCCCGAGCAGAAGCGCGCGGTCGCATGGCCCTCGGCGCCGCAGCTCGAGCAGAAGCGCTTCTTCGGCGCGAGCGACCCGCCACACTCGGCGCAGAACTTACCCGGAGGCACTTGCTTCTCGCAGCTAGGGCAGGCGACGAGGCCAGGCGCGGGGCCGGGTGCGCCCTTTTGCTGGGGCGCCATCACCCCCTGCGCGAATTGCTGCGCCATGCCGAGGCCGAGGCCGAGCGAGGCGCCACCCAGCATCGCACCGCCGCCCTCACCGCCGCCGCCCTGGGCCATGCCCTCACCGGCGCCCATCATCGCCTTGCCTGCCGCGTAGCCCTGGAAGCTTCCTCCGGCGAGCCTCTGCACGTAGCGGGCGTCCTGATTGAACTTCTGGTCGAGGTCGAACTGCTTCTGCTGGGCCTCGGCAGCTGCTTTCGCGATCGCGATGTTCGCCACCCGAGCCGCGCGCTTGGCGGCGCCGATCTCGGCCTGCGCGGTCTGCAGTCGACCCTTGTCGGCGTCGCTCAGGTTGAGGTTGAACTGCCCCACCTGCAGGATGCGACAGCCGATCTCGTTGAGGTCGGGGGCGCTCTGCGTGAAGCGCTCGGCGAGGCTCTGCTGCATGCCCATGAGCTGCAACATGCTCGTCTCTTGCTCGATCAAGACCTGGCCCATCACGGTGCGCACACTGTTCATGAACAGGCCCTTGACCCACTTCAGCACATCGTCGTTCGAGCCCGTGCTCTTGAGCCCGACGTACTTGAGGATGAAGGCCGCCGGATCGACCACCTGAAAGGCGAAGTTGCCGAAGATGCGCGGCGTGATCATCTCGCCGAGCAGGGGATCTTCCATCAAGCCGAGCTCGCCGCCGAATTGCTGATCGAACACAGGCCGCGTCGTGACGAAGAACAGGTCGGTGGTGAAGATGTTGCCGCCCGTGAGCTTGTCGACGATCGAGCCGAGAAAGGGGATGTTTTCGGCGCTGAGCGTGTGCCGCTGCCCCACCCCGGCCGAGCGCAAGACACCCACGATCGAGCCGTCCCGGAAGAACACCACGGCCTCGTCAGCGTCGACCGTGAGCTGGGAATACATGGGAACCGTGCCGTCGGGATGCTTGTAGACGAGCAGGTCTTTCTTGCCGTCAGGACGCGCGATCATCATCTCGCGCACGCCGCCCTTGATGAAGTCCATGATCCCCATGCGAATCTCCTGTCCCCTCTTGTCGGAAAGCGCGGAACCACCCGTCGTGGACACACGACGGCCGCCGCGAACACGGTAGCAGCATGTCATGCTTTGCCGGGTGCGCCGACACTGGCTTCGCGCGATTGTCATCCTGGGAGCGACAGCCTTCGGCGGTCCTCCGGGCGTGCTAGAGGCGAGCCCCCCGGGCCTGCAGGCCAACGACGAGCTCGAGCTGATCGAGAGCACCGAACGCGAGGAAGACCCCCTGGGCATCGACGAGTCCACGGGACGGGGCCTCGAGGAGGCCGCGCGCTCGCTCCGCGTCGAAGAAGCCCCAAAGCCCAGAGCGCACAAGGGTGCGGTGTTGTCGGCGATTTCGGGTGTGCGGGAGACACGACACGCGCTGCGCGTGCGCCTGTCGCGAGGGCTTGCGTTCGTCGAGGCCGAGCTCGCCTTCCAGAACACGAGCGCCCATTCGGCAGAGCTTGCCTATCGCCTCGCCGTACCCGAGGACGCGGTCGTGACGGAGCTCGAGGTGTGTGTGGCCTCCCGCTGCCGCAGCGCCGCGAGCAAGGCGTCGCCGGAGGACCGCGCGAACGACAGCGGGCAAGTCTCGGATCAGCCCTATGTCGCGCTCGAGAAGATCCGCGACGCGGACGGCAGCGCCCTGTCACTCATCGCCGGGCCCGTCGCGGCGCCCGGTCTCTCCCTGCGCGTGGCGTACCTCGCCGAGGCGCCGATTCGCGGCGGCCAGATTCGTTTCGTGCTTCCGGCCCGCGGACTCGATCCGAACACGACGCCGGCAAGCCTCGCCGTCGAAGCCGAGCACGCGTCATCCGTCTGGCCCATGGGCGTAGTCACGCTCGAGCCTGCCCTGTCCCACGAGATCCGCGCCGCCTTTGCCCCATCCGCGCCCCAGCTGCGTCTCGAAGATCGCGGTACGCTCAGCAGAACGCGATACCTGCGTCGGTTCGAGGCTGCGCGGGCAGCGCCCGCCTCGGCACGCGCCACTTGGCTGTTGCTCGACGCGTCGCCCTCGATGGAGGGCCCCGCACGTAGCCGCGTGCCCGAGACGCTCGCGGCCTTGCTCGCGGGGCTGCCCGACCGAACCCCAGTGCGCGCCTTTGCGTTTGCCGCGCGCAGCGTTTCGCTTGGTGAGCTCGAGGCCGCGAGCCTTTCGCTCAGCACGCTGGACGCGGCGCTCATGCTCGACCTCGGCGCAGCGACGCGTCCCTCGAGCGTGCTCGAAGCCCACGCCACGCTCCTGCGCCGAGAAAGGCCACGTGTGTGGATCCTGTCGGACGGGGCGTTCGATCCGACGCAGGAAGAACAGCGCGCCTTGACGCGCGCCGCACAGGCCGGCGCCGAGCTGTGGCTCTTGCTGCTCAGCGATGCGCGCCCCGCGCCATTTCACGCGCGACTCTTCGCGAGCGGCGGCGTGCTGCACATCACCGAGCGCGCAGACCGCGCCATGACCCGCGGCGACCTCGACGCGCTCGTCGAGCAGGTGGCCCAGGCGCTCAGACCGCGGACCCGGAGCAACTTGCGCGCTGGAGAGCAGCGTGTGACGGAAACCCGCCTGGAGGGCGCGCTGCCGCCGCATGCCCCCTGGCTCGTGCGCTGGCTGATGCGCGACACACACCCTCACCCCAGCTTTCTCGCGGGGGTCCGCAGCGACAGCCCGGAAGCGCCCCTCATCGCCGCCCTCCCCTACCTTTCCTCACCGCCCCCCGCGCCCCTGGCCCAGACCAGCATGCCCAAGGAAAGCGTGCTCGCGGCCCTGCGCAGTCAGCTCATCCCCAAGGCCCGGGCCTGCCTGCGCGCCGATCGACGAGGGCGCGCCGACTACGCCATCGGCGTCACCTTCGACTTTCTGATCGCCCGACGCGAGGTGCTCGACGCCTCGATTCATGGCGCGGTTGGCCCGTCCCTGCGCGCTTGTCTGCGCGAGCTCTTGCCCGAGCTGCGGCTGCCCTGGTTCACGGGGCAGATCCGCGTGCGCTACCCGATTCACACCGAGCGCGAAGCCCTACCGCCCGTGATCGAGCTCGAGCCCGAGCTGGGACAACGCATCGAGCGCGCGCTGTCGTCGACGCCCCGCTGATTCAGCTCGGTGATCCAGGCTATGGTGTGGGCGAGTGTCGACCCTCGAGCTCGTGACTACCCTGACGGAGAAGATGGCGCTGCTCGCGGCAGCCGCCGTGTTTGCAGTGCTGTTTCCGCCGCTCCGCAAGCGTCTGCTCGGCCAGGCCGGCGAGAGTCGCGACAAGGCCGTGGGCATGTTGTTCGGCACTGGCCTGAGCGTGTGGGGCTCGATGCTGGGACTCACCGTCAGCGGCGAGCACATCAACGTGCGCGCCATCGGCGTGCTCGTGGCCGCGATCCTCGGGGGGCAAAAGGCAGGGGCTTTGGCCGGGCTGTGCAGCGGCATCTTCATGGCGAGCCGCGTCGACGACCAGACCGCTCCCTGGGTGCTGATCGCATCGCTCACCGACGGCATCGTCGCAGGCGTGGTTGCAAAGCGCGCGCCCCAGATGTTTCGCGGTCACCGCGTGTTCTTCACGGCCATCGGCGTGCAGGTCTTTCATCTCGCCGTCGTGGGGCTCGGGCTGATCCTCGTGGGCCATGCCGAACGCTATCTGCCCGCCTGGCCGGCACACTTGATCAAGCTGCTCGTGAACGCTGCCGGCGTGACTCTTTTTGTCGAAGTGTCGCGCCTCGTGGTGCAGCGCGAAGAAGCTGCGCTGGCGCTGGTCAAGGCTAAGGCTGCCGCCGATCAGGCTGCGCTGGAGTCACTCAGGCGCAGGCTCGAGCCACACTTTCTGTTCAACTCTCTGAACGTGCTCCGGGCCACGATTCGCATCGATCCGAATCGCGCACGCGAGCTCGTCAGCCACCTGGCCGATCTCTACCGCTACTTGTTGTCGCACCCCGAAGACGCTCCGCTGCGCGACGAGGTCAACCATGCACGGGCCTACCTCGAGATCGAGTCGGCACGCTTGGGCGACGGGCGACTGCACGTCGATGTGACGCTCGAACCCGACGTCGAAACGCGCAGCGTCCCGGCGCTGTTGTTGCAGCCCTTGGTCGAGAACGCAGTCAAGCACGGGATCGGCAATCGCACGGGCAAAGGCCAGATCCACATCCGCGGCCGCATCGAAGCGGCCGAGCTCTTGATCGAGATCGAAGACGAGAGTGAGGGCCCCCTGCGCGACGCTTCCCCACTGCCCGACGCCACGCAGAGCCTCGATGATGACGAGCGCCCTGGCGCGGGCATCGCGCTCAAGACCTTGCGACAGAGGCTGCTGCACCGCTACGGTCACAGGGCACGACTGACCCTCACGCCCACCGAACGTGGCATGATCGCCACCGTGCGCTTGCCCGAGACCCCGAAAGTGACGCAAACAGACCTCAGGAGCGCCGCACAATGAGCCACACGCTGCGCGCGTTGATCGTGGACGATGAACCGCTCGCACGCGACGAGCTGGCATTCATGCTCGGCGAGGTGGGAGGCGTCGACGTGGTGGGCCTCGCTGGCGATGCGCACGAAGCGCTGCAGGTCGCCGAGCGCGAGAAGCCCGACGTCGCGTTCGTGGATCTGCGCATGCCGGGGCCCGATGGCATCGCGCTCGCCGAAGCCCTCAGGCGCCGCCGCCCCGAGATGCAGATCATCGTGGTGACAGCCTACGACGACGCCGCGCTGCGCGCCTTCGAGGCCCAGGTGCTCGACTACCTGCTCAAGCCGGCGCGCCTCGAGCGCCTGAAGACGGCCGTGCAGCGCGCGCTCGAGGTCAGCCAGCGGCAGAGCAAGATCCCGGCGAAAGATGCGTCGAAGGAAGGCGTGCTCGAACGCCTCGCGGTGCGCCGCGGCGCTCTCTACCTCGTGCTCGAGGTCTCGGACGTGATCTACTTCGAGATGAAGGACGAGCTCGTGTGGGCCGTGACAGCCACGGATCGCCTGGCGCTCGACCTGACGATGACAAACCTCGAGCAGCGTCTGCCGGAGGGGGTGTTCTTTCGCTCCCACCGCGGGGCCCTGGTGCGCGTCGACAAGATTCGCGCCATGGAACCCGCGGGAGCAGGCACCTACGAGCTGGTGCTGGATCACCCGAGCGCCCCCCGCGTGCCGCTAGCGCGCGAACGTGCCCGCCTCCTGAAAGAACGCATCCCGTTTGCAGGCTGAACAAATACACAGCCATCACGAGGCTTGACGCGCCTTGGGGGCGCCTTCATATTCGGCCGCCCAAAGAGAAGACGACTCAGTCGACGAGAGCGATTCATGTCCATTGAAGCCGAACGAAAGACGGAGCTCATCGGGAAGTTCCGCGTGCACGACAGCGACACCGGGTCTCCGGAGGTCCAGGTCGCCCTGCTCACCGAGCGCATCAAGCACCTGACCGAGCACTTCAAGACCCACGCGAAGGACCACCACTCGCGCCGAGGTCTCCTGCAGCTGGTCAGCCAGCGCCGCAGGTTGCTCGACTACCTCTCGCGCTCGGACTTCGAGCGCTACAAGAAGTTGATCAAGGAACTCGGTCTCCGTAAGTAGTCCGCACTATCCTTTCTTGGCTTGCTGAGCGTATAACGTCGCTCGGAAAGTCGGTGCCGGTCCTCGCGACCCGCATCGCAGGCTGGGAGGAGTCGAGCTCGAATTCCTTCCCAGCGGATGCAGTGGTGGCCAGCTGGAGGCCAGGTGGCCGCCCTAGGGGGGTCTCGCCAATCGTGGCGGGATGCCTGTTTGGGGGGTCTTGCCAGCGTAGGCGGGCGCCTCAGGCAGCCTTGCCGTTCGCGGCGAGCTCCAGGTTCGGAGTCTCGCCACTGGTGGCGGGCAAACATAGGGGTCCCGTCCTCGTGGCGGCATCCTGTCGTTGCGAGCGCCACCGCACACCGAGGGGGCGTGAGCTGCACGGCAAGCCGAAGGCCAAGTCCGGCTCTTCGATCTTCGCTCCGAGCGTTTCAGCCTTGGCTGGAACCTTGGGAACGAGGACCGAGCCCTGACCCCTGGCTCACGCGATCCGTGCCTTATCCCGGCCGAGGCAATCCCCTCGCGCCCGAGGAGCATGCATGATCATTAGAGAAAAGGTTCGAGTCGGCGATCAAATCGTCACCCTGGAAACAGGACGCATTGCAAAACAAGCCGGGGGCTCCTGTCTGGTCCGTGCCGGCGATACCATGGTGCTCGTCACCGTCTGCGGTAATCAGGACGCCAAGCCCGGCCAGAGCTTCTTCCCCCTCAGCGTCGATTACGTCGAGAAGACCTACTCCGCGGGCAAGATCCCCGGCGGCTTCTTCAAGCGCGAGGGCAAGCTGCGCGACTACGAGGTGCTAACCTCGCGCCTGATCGACCGCCCCTGCCGCCCGCTCTTCCCCGAGGGCTACCTGGCCGAGGTGCAGATCGTCGCGACCGTGATGTCCTTCGATAAGGAAAATCCCCCGGACACCCTGGCCATGATCGGCGCTTCGGCCGCGCTGCACATCAGCCAGATTCCGTGGAAGGGCCCCATCGCCGGCGTGCGCGTGGGTCGCATCGATGGCGAGTTCATCGCCAACCCCACCTTCGCGCAGATCGCCGAGAGCGACTGTGAGCTGATCGTGGCCGCCTCCCGCGACGCCATCGTCATGGTGGAAGGCGAAGCCGACGAGATGTCCGAAGAGGACCTGATCGACGCGCTGCTGTTCGCGCACAACGCGATTCAGGATTCGCTCGACCTGATGGACCGCATGCGCTCGGCCGTGGGCAAACCCAAGTGGAGCTTCCACGCGGAGACCACGCCCTCGTTCCTCAAGGATCGCGTCGAGCACGTGGCCGGCCGCAAGGTGCGCGAAGCCTGCAACATCGCCGAGAAGCACGCGCGCTACGATCGCTTCAAGCAGATCAAGAAGGAGCTCGTCGAGGCGATCGCCCACGAGTTCCCCGGTCAAGAACAGCAGATCAAAGCTGCCTACGACGAGCTTCACTACAACGCCGCGCGCGCCCAAGTCCTCGAAGAGGGCAGGCGCCTCGACGGCCGTGACACGCGCACGGTGCGCCCGATCAGCATCGAGCTCGGCCTTCTGCCACGCACCCATGGCTCGGCGCTGTTCACGCGCGGCGAGACGCAGGCGATCGTCACCACCACCCTCGGCACGTCGCGCGACGAGCAGCGCATCGACATGCTCACGGGCGACATCCACAAGAACTTCCTGCTTCACTACAACTTCCCGCCCTATTCGGTCGGTGAGGTGAAGATGATGCGCGGCCCCGGCCGCCGCGAGGTGGGCCACGGCAACCTCGCCGAGCGCGCGCTCGCGAAGATGATGCCCAAGAAGGAAGAGTTTCCGTACACCATCCGCCTCGTCTCCGAGATCACCGAATCGAACGGCTCCTCGTCGATGGCCAGTGTGTGCGGCGGCAGCCTGGCGCTGATGGAGGCTGGCGTGCCGGTGAAGGCGCCCGTCGCGGGTGTCGCCATGGGCCTGATCAAGGAGGGTGACGACTACGCCATCCTCACGGACATCCTGGGCGACGAAGACCACCTCGGCGACATGGACTTCAAGGTCTGCGGCACCGAGCGCGGCGTCACAGCCATCCAGATGGACATCAAGATCGATGGCCTCTCGCGGGAGATCCTCGAGCAGGCGCTCGAGCAAGCGCGCGAAGGGCGCCTACACATCCTGGACAAGATGCGCCAGGCGCTCGCGGTTCCGCGCACCGAGCTTTCCCGCTACGCACCGCGCATCACTCAGATCCGCGTCAAGCCCGACCAGGTCCGCACGATCATCGGCCCCGGCGGCAAGATGATCCGCGCCATCGTCGATCAGACCGGGGCGAGCATCGACGTCGAGGACGACGGCACGGTCAGCGTGGCGTCGTCTGACAGCGCGGCGGCCCAGAAGGCTATCGAGATCATCAAGAGCCTGACCACCGAGCCGGAGATTGGCGAGATCTACGAAGGAACCGTCAAGCGCATCGAGCCCTACGGCGCGTTCATCGAGATCTTGCCTGGCAAGGATGGCCTCTGCCACATCAGCGACATCGACTGGACCCACGTCAACAGCGTGGAGGACTACGTTCGTCTCGGCGACAAGGTGAGCGTCAAGATCACCAACATCGACCGCGACGGTCGTATCCGCCTGTCGCGCAAGGATGCGCTCGCGGTGCCAGAGGGCGGTGCTGTCCGCGAAGACGTCCGCGAGGAACGCTCCCGCGGTGGTGACGAAGGCCGGGGCCGAGGCCGTGACCGCGAAGAGCGACCCGCACGCATCGAGCGTGCAGCCCGACCGCCCCGCGAAGAGCGACCCGCGCGCATCGAGCGCGAGGAGCGCCCCGCACGCATCGAGCGCGAGGAGCGCCCAGCGCGCATCGAGCGCGAAGAGCGACCCGCACGCATCGCTCGCGAAGAGCGTCCCGCGCCCGTACGCATCGAGCGTGAGGAGCGCCCAGCGCGCATCGAACGCGAAGAACGACCCGCACGCATCGCTCGCGAAGAGCGTCCCGCGCCCGCACGCATCGAGCGTGAAGAGCGCCCCGCACGCATCGGTCGCGAAGAGCGCCCCGCACGCATCGAGCGTGAAGAGCGTCCCACGCGCATCGAGCGCGACGAGCGCCCCGCGGCGCGCATCGAGCGCGACGAGCGTCCGGCGCGCATCGAGCGCGACGAGCGTCCGGCTCGCATCGAGCGCGACGAGCGCCCGGCGCGCATCGCTCGCGACGAACGCCCGGCTCGCATCGAGCGCGACGAGCGTGCGGCACGTCCGCGCGTGCGAGATGAAGAGCCCGCTGCCCGCGTGCGCGACTTCGATCGTCCGGTTCGTGTGCGAGACGAAGAGCCCGCTGCCCGCGTGCGCGACTTCGATCGCCCGGTTCGCGTGCGCGACGAGGACGTGGTCGAAGCCCGCGTGGCCCGCCCTCGCGAGCTCGAGCGCCCTGCCCGTGGACGCGAGCTCGAGCGCCCTGTGCGCCCGCGCGACGAAGAAGAGCGTCCCGCACGAGGACGCGACTTCGAGCGTCCGGCTCGCGCGAGGGAAGACGAGGAGCGCGGCCCCAGGCCCCAGCGCAACTTCGACGGCCCCGCCCGCGGGCGCGACGCGGAGCGTTCGCCCCGTGGACGCGACGACGAGCGGATGGAGCGTCCGAAGCGCGACTCGGAGGTCATCGATCGCAAACCCGCTCGCGGACGTTTCGACGAGCCCCGCGGACCACGCATCGACGATGAGCGCTTCGACGAGCCACGCGGATCGCGTCTGGACGAAGATCGCTTCGACGACCGCGAAGCCAAGGCGAGCGTGTTGCGAGAGCGGGAAGAGCGCACCGAACGTGAGCGCCCCTCGCGCAGCCTTTCACGCGCCCGCACGCGCGACCGTGTGCGCGAGGTCGAACGCGAGCGCGAGCGTCGCTGATGTCCTCGCCTGTGCTGCGCCTTTACAAGCTCTGCGCTGAGGCCGTCGTGCCGCAGTACCAGACAGAAGGCGCAGCCGGGCTCGATCTGTGCGCGTGCGTGCCTGAGCCCATGGTGCTCGCTCCGCGCGAGCGAGCGGCGGTACCGACAGGGCTCGCCCTAAGCTTGCCCGAGGGTCATGAGGGCCAGGTCAGGCCGCGCTCGGGCCTCGCGGCCAAGCACGGCATCACCGTGCTCAATGCCCCGGGCACGATCGACGAAGACTACCGTGGCGAGCTGAAGGTGCTGCTCGTCAATCTGGGAACCGAGCCGTTCACCATCCAGCCGGGCGAGCGCATTGCGCAGCTCGTGATCGCGAGGGTGACGCGCACCGCGGTGCTGGAAGTCGATGAGGCTTCTCAGCTCGGCGCGACACAAAGGGGCGCGGGCGGCTTCGGCAGCACCGGACGCTGATGCGCATCCGTGCGAAGGAGTCAGAGCGCCCGCTGCATGAGGGCCGCGATGTTCTGCTTGGGTGCAGCCCCCACGAGCTTGCCGACGACCTCGCCTCCCTTGAACACGTAGAGCGTGGGCACGCCGCGGATGCCGTAGCGCTGGGCAATGCCGGGGCTGTCGTCGATGTCGATCGTGCCAACCTTGACCTTGCCG
This sequence comes from uncultured Polyangiales bacterium, assembly GCA_964398415.1. Taxonomy (GTDB): domain Bacteria; phylum Myxococcota_A; class Polyangia; order Polyangiales; family DASUME01; genus DASUME01. Next base: position 12,080 of record CAYNOM010000040.1, read on the forward strand.
CTGTACTCGCCTGCGAGCTGGTCGACGAGCGGCGCTATGGCCTTACATGGACCGCACCAGGTGGCCGAAAAGTCCACGAGCACGGGGATGTCGGACTTGATGACCTCTTCGTCGAAGTTGAGCTCGTTGAATTCCTGGACGTTCTTGCCGGACATGGTGTTCTCCTGAGGGGGCAACGTAGAAACCAGAGCATTTGCTGTCAATCCCGGCTCGCTACCTCGGCCATGGCACGCGTGATAGGATCGCGTTTTCGTTGTGGTTGCCGACTCGGTGGCCCTCGGCAGAACGAACCCGCGTAGAACGAAGACACGCCATGTCCACAGCACGCGTATTCCTACCGCAGGACACACTCGAGGTCTGGCTGGCCGACGGCCGAGGACACGTCGTGGGGGAGACCCTCTTTCTCGAAGGCCGCGCCTTCGATCTGGAGGGTGCGGTTCGCTTCGTGAACGAGGTGGCCGGCGGCGGAGATGCACAAAACCTCGTGGGACGTGTGAAGTCACTCGGCCAGATCGAGCAGCTCGGCGGCGAGCAGTGCGCCGACTCGGTCGTGCTCGGGGACAATGCCTACGAAGTGGTCGAAGGCTTTCTGGCGTCTCCCAGCCCGAATCAGAAAAGCCCCGCTGCATCGCACGACGAGCTCATACGCTTGTTTGCCCACCCATGAGTGCGAAGAGCTACCCGATCCAGTTGCGCATCGAAGGACGCCCCGTGCTGGTCGTGGGTGGCGGTCGGGTCGCGACCCGCAAGATCGAGCGGCTTGTGAGCTGTCGCGCAAACGTGAAGGTGGTCGCCCCCGAAGTATCCGCACCCGTTCGTCGCCTCGCCGAGCACGCTGATGTCGAGCTTGCGCTTCGACCTGCGACCGACAGCGACGCTGAGGGCATGTTCATGGTGATCGCCGCCAGCAACGACGCCAACGTGAACGCCGCGCTGTGTCGCGCAGGACGTCGTTGCGGCGCTCTCGTCTCAAGCGTCGATGCGCCGGAGCAAAGCGACTTCACGCTGCCCTCCTGGGCGCACACAGACCACGTCGAGGCGACGATCTCGACGGGTGGGGCCGCGCCGGCCGCAAGCCGACGCCTCGGCAAGGAGCTCGCGCGTTGGCTCTTGGCCGGACCCGATCGTTTCGTCGCGGAGCTTTCGCGCGCGCGCAGGGTGCTCAAGGGCCGACCCGATGCCGCGGCGCGTCTGCGCAGCCTGGCGAGCGGCCCGCTCTTCGAAGCGTGCGCCTCGGGCGACGACCCGCGCATCCAGGGCCTCGTCGACGCTGCGCTGGAGCAACCATGACCAACGGCCTTCTCTACGGCAGCTTCGTCGCCGCCTGCGTCACCTACGCGGTGACTTCGGTCGCCTACTTCATCTTCATCGGCAGCGGCAACGAGCTTGCGCGCACCTGGGCTTCACGCTCTCTGCTCGGTGCGGCCCTCTTGCACGTGACGTTCTTGTTCGTCGACGCCGGTCACCATCCCCAGCTCGGGGATGTGCGGCAGATGCTGACCGTCGCGTCGCTCGCGATCGTGTGCGCGCACCTCGTGGCCCTGCACTACGGCAAGCTCGCCGTGCTCGGCGCCTTCATCACGCCCATTGCCCTGCTCATGTTCGTCGCGGCGGGGCTCGGCCACAGCGTGCCCGAGGTGCCCGAAGACGTGCGCTCTGCGCTCTTGCCTGCGCACGTCATCGTCAACGTGCTGGGCGTGACTGCCTTTACGCTGGCGTTCGCGGTCGCCAGCGCCTACTTGATCCAAGAGCGCCTCCTACGGCGGCGTCAGCTCAGCGGGTTGTTCACGCGGCTTCCGTCCCTCGACGTCCTCGATTCCCTGGGCCTCAAACTATTACTGGTTGGCTTTCCGTTGTTCACGGTAGGCTCGGTGTCCGGTGCCATCTGGGCGGCGCGGCTCGAGAACGGCATACGCCCGACCCAGGTCCTCGGGCTTCTCGCGTGGGGCGTATTCGGTGCCGTGCTGCTACTACGAGTCGCAGCGGGCTGGCAGGGGCGACGTGCCGCCATCGGCACCCTGCTCGGTTTTGCGTGCGCGCTCGCAGTTCTGGCAGGCTATGCCCTGCGCGCGGGCTCGGGAGCGATGTAGTGTCCGAGAGCTTGCTGCTCGTGGGCTTGTCCCACCACACCACCCCACTCGAGGTTCGAGAACGGCTCGCCATCCCGGCGGAGCAGGTGACCCCGACGTTGCACGCGCTCCGCACTCGCGCAGGGCTGACTGAGGCCATGCTGGTCTCCACGTGTAACCGGGTCGAGATCTACGCGAGCAGCCAGAATCCTGCGGTCGGCACGCGCGCACTGCGCGAATTTCTCGAAGAGCTTGCCCAGGGCACAGACCTCGCCGAGCACCTGTACGAGCACTCGGGCGCCGCCGTCGCGCGTCATGCCTTTCGCGTGGCCTCGAGCCTCGATTCGCTCGTGGTGGGAGAGCCGCAGATCCTCGGGCAAGTGAAGGACGCCTTCAGCACGGCCACCGACGCGGGCACGGTAGGCGCGCTGCTCGGCCGCTGCGTGAGTCGCGCCTTCGCCGTCGCCAAGCGTGTGCGCAGCGAAACCGGCATCGCAGCAGGGGCTGTGAGCGTCAGCTCGATCGCCTGCGATCTCGCGAAGAGCATCTTCGGCGAGCTGACCGGGCGGCGGGTGGTGCTCGTCGGCGCAGGTGAGATGAGCGAAGGAGCGGCCAAGGCCCTCGCCCAGCAAGGCACGCTGTTGACCGTCGTCAACCGCAATCAGGAACGGGCGCGCGCCGTGGCGCAGGCCTGTGGCGGTGAGCCACGCGAGTTCGACAAGCTGTCGCAGGAGCTCGTCGCCGCGGACGTCGTGATCACCTCGACGGCGAGCCCGCACTACGTGATCACACGCGAGCTGATGCTCGGCGTGATCAAAGCGCGCCGCCATCGACCGCTGTTTCTCATCGACATCGCCGTCCCTCGTGACGTCGATCCACGAGTCGACAACATGGACAACGTGTTCCTGTTCGACATCGACGATCTCGAGCAGGTGGCGACACAGAACATCGCGGCGCGGCGGCGCGAAGCCGAGCAGGCCGAGCGCATCGTCGAAGAAGAGGTGCAGGCGTTCGACGATTGGCAGCGCTCGCTCGACCTGACTCCCACGCTCGTCGCGCTGCGCGAGCGCGTGCGCGGCGTCATCATGGCAGAGCTCGAGCGCACGCTGCCGCGCCTGAAGAGCGTGAATGAAGCCGAACAGCGCACCCTCAACGCGATGTGCGAGGCGATGACGAACAAGCTCCTGCACCGTCCGTTGACGGAGCTGAAGAAGGGCCGTGACGAACCCGACGGCGCCGTGCTCGTGAGCAGCGTGAGACGCTTGTTCGACCTCGACCAAAAACAGGAGCCCGCGAAAGCTCCCGAACCGCGCGCCGCGCTCGAGCCGGCACGTGAAACCCCTGGAGAAGGCCCTTGAAGATCCGTATCGCCACCCGCAAGAGCCCGCTGGCCTTGACCCAGGCCCGCTGGGTCGCAAGCGAGCTCAAGCGACATCATCCAGGCCTCGAGGTGGAGGAGCTTCACGTCGTCACCAAGGGCGACCGCATCCAAGACCGGCCGCTGTCCGAGGTGGGCGGCAAAGGCCTGTTCGTCACCGAGATCGAGCAGGCCCTCAGTGAAGGCCGCGCCGACCTGGCGGTGCACTCGATGAAAGACGTCCCGGCCGAGCTGGCCGCGGGCCTCGGCATCGCCTGCATTCCCGAGCGAGAGGACGCCCGTGACGTGCTCGTGACCATGGATGGCGCGGGCCTCGACGACCTCGAGGCGTTCACGAAGATCGGCACGAGCTCACTGCGTCGCCAGGCCCAAATTCGTGCCCGGCGCAACGACGTGATCTGCGAGCCCCTGCGCGGCAACATCGGCACGCGCCTGCAGAAGCTGAGCGACGGGCACTACCGCGGCATCGTGCTGGCTGCAGCCGGCATGCGGCGCATGGGCCTGATGGATCACGCGCACCGCGTGCTCGAGGTGGAGGAGTGCATCCCCGCCGTGGGCCAGGGCGCCCTCGGTCTCGAGACCCGCCTCGACGACCGCACTCTGCTCGAGCTGCTGGCCCCGATGGACCACAAGACGACCCGCGTGGCCGTGGAAGCAGAGCGCGCTTTTCTCGCTCGTCTCGAGGGGGGCTGTCAGCTGCCGCTCGGCGCCCACGCGCGCCTCTCGCCCGACGGCGCTCGACTGCGCATCGACGCCATGGTGGGCAGCGCCGACGAGAGTCAGATGATCAGCGCCGGCGTCGATCGCTACCTCGATGATCGCTCGCCAGAGGGGCAGCTGCGTGCGGCCTACGAGCTCGGATTGGAAATCGCGGAGCAGGTGCTCGCCAAGGGTGCCGCCGAGATGGTAGCGGGAGCGCGCAAGATCGCCGACGAGCGCGCCTGGAAGCACTGACGAGGGACTGCTAGGGTGCCTTCTTCCATGGGTCTCGAAGACGTTCTCGAGCGGCACCGCGTGGTGGTTTGCGTGGGTTCGGGCGGGGTCGGTAAGACCACCACCTCGGCAGCCCTCGCGCTGCATGCGGCGATGCAGGGTAAGCGCGTCTTGTGCCTGACCATCGACCCCGCCAAGCGGCTCGCGAACAGCATGGGCCTCAGCGCCATGACCACCGAAGAGCAGGTGGTGGAGCGCGCGCTGTTCGAGCGCGCCGGGCTCGAGAGCAAGGGCCACCTGTCGGCCATGATGCTCGACACCAAGCGCACCTTCGACGACCTCGTGACGAAGTACGCCTCCTCGCCCGAGCGCGGCCAGCGCATCCTCGACAACCGGCTCTACCAGTACATCTCCACGTCGCTCGCGGGCACCCAGGAGTACATGGCGATGGAGAAGCTCCACGCCGTGCGCCAGGAAGGTCAGTACGACCTGATCGTGCTCGACACCCCGCCAACCTCGAACGCGCTCGATTTCCTCGACGCGCCCGAGAAGCTCATCGATGCCATCGACTCCACCGCCATGCGCTGGTTCGTTCAAGCCTTCACGGGCGCCGGCAAGCTCGGCTTCAGCCTGGTGGGAAAGAGCGCCCAGATGGTGCTCAAGGGATTGTCGCGCATCACGGGTGGCGAGTTCCTCGACTCGGTGGCCCAGTTCATCACGGACATCAACGATCTATTCGGCGGCTTCACCGAGCGTGCGAAGGAAGTCTCGCAAGCGCTGCGCAGCCCCGAGGTGGCCTTCGTGCTCGTGACGAGCCCCGACCCGCTCGCGGTGAAGGAGGCCGTCTTCTTCGCCCAGAAGCTGGCCGAGCACCGCATGCATCAAGAGGCCACGGTGATCAACCGAGTGACACCCCTGCTCGCAGAGCCCCACGGTACCGAGAGCGACGTCAACGCGACGCTCGCGCGAGAGCTTCCGCCTGAGGTCTCGGCCGCGGAGATCACCCCCAAGCTGTGGCGGGCCCTCGACGAAGAGCGCGTGCGCGCCGTGACCGACCGCGGTGAGGTCGAACGCCTCAAGGCCCTCACCGCTGGCAAGGGCCTGTACGTCGAGGTGCCCGCGTTCGAACAGGACGTGCACGACCTGCGTGCCCTGTCACGCGTGGCCGAGCACCTGTTCTCAACCCCCGCCTGAGCCCAGCGCCCGGCGCTTGCGCCAAGTGCAGCTCCATTCGCGTCGCATTGGCTGAGACGGGTCGGCGCGCTAGATCGCGAGCCCATGAGCACGCCCTTCGTCGCTGTGATCATGGCCGCGGGTCAGGGAACCCGCATGAAGAGTGACCTGCCCAAGGTGTTGCACCGTGTGGCGGGCCTTCCAATGTACGCGCACGTCACGCGCGCCGCGCTCGCCGCAGGTGCCGACCAGGTGGTGTTGGTGGTCGGTCACGGCAGAGAGCAGGTGGAGAGCGACATGCGCACGCGCTTCGATGCGCGCGTCACCACCGCGCTCCAGGAGCGTCAGCTCGGCACGGGAGACGCTGTGCGCGCGGGGCTCATGCCCCTACCCGAGTTCGCCGGGTGGGTCGTGATCCTGTGCGGCGACACGCCTCTCGTGCATGAGGGCCTAGTGCGCGCGCTCGTGGCCCAGATCGAGAACGCCAGGGGGCCGCTCGTGATGCTGACGAGCACGTTGGACGACGCGACGGGTTATGGACGCGTGGTGCGCGACGCAGCCGGCAACGTGCTGCGCATCCGCGAGCAAAAAGATGCGAGCCCGGAGGAGCGCGCGATTCGCGAGCTCAACCCCGGGGTGTATGCCGTGCGCGCAGACTTTCTGCGCGAGGCATTGGGCAAGCTGTCGACCAACAACGCCCAGGGCGAGCTGTACCTCACCGACGTCGTCGAGCAGGCCGCGCAAGCGGGAGGCGTGCTCACGCTCGACTGGCCGATCGAAGACGCGCAGGGTGTCAACGACCGGGCGCAGCTTGCCGCGTGCGAGACCGCGATGCGCCTACGCATCGCCACGGCGTTGGCCAAGGCCGGCGTCACGGTCCGCGATCCGGCCACCACCTACGTCGAGGCCACGGTCGAGATCGAAGCGGGTGCCATCCTCGAGCCCAACGTACACCTGCGCGGCGCGACCGCCATCGGCACCTTGGCGCACGTGGACACGGGCTGCGTGCTCACGGACGTGCGCGTGGCGAAGGGTGCGAGCCTCAAGCCCTATACGGTGGCCAGCGAGAGCGTGATCGGAGAGGACGCCGAGACAGGCCCCTTCTCGCACCTGCGCCCGGCGAGCGTCATGGAGAAGGGCTCGAAGATCGGCAACTTCGTCGAGATGAAGAAAACCCGCCTCGGAGAAGGCAGCAAGGCCAACCACCTCGCTTATATCGGCGATGGTCAGATCGGCGAGCACGTGAACATCGGCGCTGGCACCATCTTCTGCAACTACGACGGATTCAACAAGCACACCACGGTGCTCGAAGACGGCGCCTTCATCGGCAGCGACTCGCAAATCGTGGCACCCGTACGCGTGGGCAAGGGCGCCTACGTGGGCACAGGCACCACCGTCACCATGGACGTGCCAGACGACGCGCTCGCCCTGAGCCGCACGCGGCAGGTGAACAAGGAAGGCTACGCCTCGCGCTTGAAGGCCCGCTTCAAGGCCGAGAAGGAAGCCAAGAAGAAGGCTCCCTGAACCGTGGCCGGCGAGCACGACCACGGCGA
>CAYNOM010000041.1:0-520 GCA_964398415.1 uncultured Polyangiales bacterium
GACTTAAAATCGCCGGTCGGCAACGACGTGCGGGTTCGAGTCCCGCTCCCGGCACCATTCAAGCGACGTAGGGTCCGATCAACAGCGAGAGCTTCTCGCGGGCGACGGCGCTGATCGACTGCGGTGGCGTGATGATCGCCTGGGCGAGGGCGTGCGCGGCGGGGCTCTCCTCAGGTGCGGGCCAGCTCGTGGTGGTGCGCAGGATGTCGCGGGCGAGGCTCACGTTCTGCTTCAGGACGGCGATCACATTCTCGACGCTCACGGCCGCCTCGGTGTCGTGCCAGCAGTCGTAGTCGGTGACCATGGCGAGGCTTGCGTAGGGCAGCTCGGCCTCGCGTGCGAGCTTGGCCTCGGGCATGTTGGTCATGCCGATCACGTCCGCGCCCCAGCTGCGGTAGAGCTGCGACTCGGCTCGGCTCGAGAATTGCGGCCCTTCCATGCAGACGTAGGTGCCGGCGCGGTGAACCTTGGCGCCGAGCCGTTCGGCACTGTCGGCGAGGCAACTCGAGAGCGCAAAGTC
>CAYNOM010000041.1:530-19154 GCA_964398415.1 uncultured Polyangiales bacterium
TGGGCCACCACGCCATCGTCGTCGAAGAAGGTGCTCGCCCGTGCGCGGGTGCGATCGATGTACTGATCGACCACCACGATCTCACCGGGATGGATGTGCTCGCGCAGGCTGCCGACGGCCGAGATGCTGACCACCTGGCGCGCGCCGATCCACTTGAGCGCGTAGAGGTTGGCTCGGTAGTTGATGCGGTGAGGCGGCAAGCGGTGCCCACGGCCGTGGCGCGGCAGAAAGTAGAGCTGCACGTCGCCGAGCCGTCCCAGGATGACGTGGTCGGAGGGCTCGCCAAAGGGCGTGGTGACGCGACGCTCTTCGACATCGGTGAGACCCTCGAGGTCGTACAGGCCGCTGCCGCCGATGACGCCGATGTGATGGATGGGATCCGACATGCCGACTCCGTGCGCAGTGTGGGGTGAAGGCGCATCGGTTAACACGCTCAGCGCGGCTTGTCTCGCACATAGGGGACGCGCTCGACCGTGATTTCGAGGGTCTCGTCGCCACGTCGCAGCTCCAGCACGACCCGTGAGCCCACCTCGCCGGTGAGCAGCTCTCTGACCTCGCGGTCGCTCAGCCCTCGAACGGGCTTGCCCGCGATCGCGAGGATGCGGTCGTCGACCGCGAGGCCCGCCTGGGCCGCGGCGCCCTCCGGGGGCAGCGACACGACCCGCACGCCGCTCTTCGACCAACCGAGCCGTGCGTGGATTCCGCCGGCCCATGTGGGCGGCCCACACTGGGAGACGAGCGCCCACGTCACGATCGCCAACATCGAGGCGAGGGCTCGGATTCGCAGGAGAGCGTGTTGCTTTTGATCCCGAGTGGGGACGCGTATGCTCGACATGTGGGCTAAGTGCGCGACTCAAAAGGTGGCCGCACGCTGCTGAACGTTGACACCCTTACCCTGTTCTGTACCATCGTTGTTACCAATCAGCCCTCGATGCGGGGGAGAGTCGGATCGCAAGGACCGATGTACAAGCTCGTCATCTCTGACGACGAAGGGAAGACCATCATCGTTCCCCTCGTTCGCGACCTGATCACGGTCGGCCGGCAGGAGGGCAATACGATCCGGCTGACGGAGCGGAATGTCTCGCGTCAGCACGCCCGCCTGGTCAAGGGAGAAGGCGGCTATCGCGTCGAGGATCTCGAATCGTACAACGGCGTGCTCGTCAACGGGCAGCGCATCGCCAAGCAGGCCGACCTCAAGGACGGAGACAAGGTCTCCATCGGCGACTACGTCATCGCGCTGAAGGCTGAGGCTGTCGATGCGGCCGCGGGCAGTGTGGCGCAGGCACCGCGGGCCTCTGGGCCACCTGTGGGCAGTGGCTCGCCTCCGGCGCGTCTCGTGATGATCTCTGCCCCCGCGCCGGGCGCCGAGTTTTCGATCTCGAAGCCTGCCGTGCGTATCGGCCGCCTCGAAGAGCTCGATCTCTGCATCAGCCACCGCTCCATTTCGCGCGAGCATGCGCGCATCTCGCAGCGTGACGGCGTGTTCGAGATCGAAGACTTGAACAGCGCCAATGGCGTGCGGCTCGCGGGCAGCAGCACGAAGAAGGGCGTGCTCAAATCGGGCGATATCGTCGAGCTCGGCCAGGTGCGCTTTCGCTTCGTCGGGCCCGGCGAGAGCTACGTGTTCGACCCCTCTGACGAGGAAGAGTTTAACGCGCCCTCCGGTTTGCAGTGGGTTCCGCGCCCGCGCACCGTGGCAGTGGTCGTCGTCGCCGTGATCGCAGCGGGCGTCCTGTCCGTGATGGACGACGGCGGCGCCGAGCAGGCGGCGACCGTGGAGCCAGTGGTCGAAGCCGACCCCGCGAATCCAACGCTGGCGGGGACCGAAGACGACGAGGCGCGCAAGCAGCTCGCCGCGGCGCTGGAGGAGTGCCGCACGGCGCTCGCGGCGGAGAAGTTCGAGGACGCCTTGCGCGCAGCCCAGAACGGTCTCGCCCTCGACGAGCGCGACCCGGCCCTCGACGAGTGTCGGCGCAGCGCTGACGGGGCCTTGCGAACGCTCCAGACGTTCGAGCAAGGCAAGGCGTCGGCTGCCCAGGGCAAGTTCGAGGACGCCTACCGCCTCTTCGCGGAGCTGCCTGACGACTACCAGGGGCGTCCCGAGCTCGCACAGGTCGCCCAGCGCGTCGCGCTGGCACGCCTGACCGAAGCGCGCAGGTTGCTACGAAGCGACGCGCCCGAGGCGAAGCGCCTCGCGTCGTCCGTGCTCGAGCTCAAGGGCATCACACCCGCCGTCGAGCAGGATGCCGCCCGTCTCGTGGCCAGCGCCGAGCGTGGCCTTGCACGTGGCCCAGCATCGCCCATGACGCCGCGCCCCTCACGTGGGGGACCCAGTGGGGGGCCGGGCGGCTCGGACGAATCGCCGGCGAAGGTGGCGCGCAGCTGCCTCGCCCGTGGCGATCAGCGCTGCGCCGTACGCGCCCTCGAGGGACACGCGCAGACGCCCCAGGAGCTGGCGCTCCTGATCGAGACCTACCGCGCGCTCGGTGAGACGAAGAAAGCCGTGAAGCACATGGAGTCTTTCGTGGAGCGCTACCCGACGGCGCGCCAGGCACCGCAATATCGTCAATTCATCGCGAAGCACGAGTAGCGTAGGCGACATGAAGCGCGTGTGTAGGCGACACTGGGTGCGCATAGGCTGACGAGAACTATGCGTTGACAGCGAAACCGTGAAATGGGTACTCAGGCGTACAACCCGGGGCAATTTGCACCCGCAGGAAGGGGACCGATGCGCCAAGCGCTGCGTCGACTTAGCCAGCTCGTTTGTCTGACTGTCCTGTTCGTCGCCGTGCTCGGCGCTTCGAGCGCGAGTCATGTCGAAGCGCAGCGACTCTCCGACGGGGGCTTCAATCTTCGGCTGTTTCGACACGCCGTAGATTCGAAGGGCATCGCGTCGGTGAACGGCACCGACATCATCGGCCACCTCGACTACAGCTTCGGCTTGATCCTGGACGGCGCCTTCAATCTCGTGCCCTACGAGGGCTTCGAGAACGACTCGTCCGACCGACCCCAGGACGCCGAGCGCGAGAGCTTCCTCGTGCGCCAGTACTTCACGGGCGTGCTGCACTTCAACCTCGGCTTGTACAACAAGCTCGTGATCGGCGCGCAGCTTCCGATCATCGCGATTCGCGGCCAGAACGTCACGATCCCCGGCCAGTGGAACGAAGGCGGTGATGCCGGCCTCGACTATCAGGGCATCGGCAACCTCGTGCTGCATGCGAAGTACCGCATGCTGCGCGTGGAGCAGAATCCGATCGGCCTTGCGGCAGTCGTGCAGCTCGGTCTGCCCACGGGCAGCGAAGCGCAGTTCGCGAGCGATCCAGGCGTGATGCTCTGGCCATCGCTCGTGCTCGGCTACCGTGCGGCCCGCATCCTGCGCTTCAATGCCGAGGTGGGCTATCGCTTCGTGAGCGGCGAGGGAGCCACCGTGAATTTCAACGGCCGCACCGTGCCCGGAAACATGCAGGCGGCCATCGACGCGCGCATCGCACGCCAGGGCGATGCGGTCACGTACGACGACCACGTGACCTTCGGGGCGGGCCTCGCGCTGCGCGTCTCGCCCGCGGTCGACCTGATCGCGGAAGGCTACGGCAACCAGATCCTCACCTCCGATCACGGCGGGCTTGCCACCGAGGTGCTCGGCGGCTTCAAGATCTTCGTCGACGCCAACAGCTACCTGTTGCTCGCGGGCTCCTGCGGCAACCTGTGCATGCCGCTCGACGGCTTCTCGCAGCCTGAGTATCGCGGCATTCTCGGCTTCATCTTCGAGCCTTCGATCGGCGATCGCGACGGTGATGGCTACAAGGACGACGTCGATCAGTGCCCGGACGATCCGGAAGACTTCGACGACTTTGGCGACGAGGACGGCTGTCCCGATCCCGACAACGATCGCGATGGCATTCCCGATGTCGACGACGAGTGTCCGCTCATCCCAGAGGACCACGACGGCGATGCCGACGAGGACGGCTGCCCCGAGGGCGAGGACGGCGACCGCGATGGCGACGGCATCCTCGACAGCGTCGACCAGTGCCCCGACGAGCCCGAGGACTTCGACGGCTTCGAGGACGACGATGGCTGCCCCGATCCCGACAACGACAAGGACGGCATCCTCGACGTGGACGACATGTGTCCGAACGATCCCGAGGACAAGGACGGCTTCCGCGACCGCGACGGCTGCCCAGATCCCGACAACGATCAGGATCGCATCCTCGACGTGGACGACCGCTGCCCGAACGAGCCCGAGACCTACAACGGCTTCGAGGACAAGGACGGCTGCCCGGATCGCGGCTCGGTCATCATCGAAGAGAACCAGATCGTCATTCTCGAGAAGATTTACTTCGAGACCGACAGCGCCGAGATCCAGCAGCGCAGCTATCCAATCGTCGATGCGGTGGCGGCGACGTTGATCGGCAACCCGCAGATCGTGAAGATCGAGATCCAAGGCCACGCCGACGAACGCGGCTCGGACGACTACAACGTGCGGCTGACCCGCGACCGCGCGGCGGCCGTGCTCGAGGCCCTCGTGCAACGTGGCGTCGACCGTCGCCGCATGCGTAGCGGCGGCTACGGGGAGCGTTGCCCGATCGAGGACGCGCACAACGAGGTGGCGTGGGAGAAGAACCGTCGCGTCGAGTTCAAGATCCTCGAGACGGATCAAGGGCCGACCGGTGTCGACGTGGTGTGCCCGGCGGGGCGTCCGCTGATGCCGAAGTGAGCCACTGAGCTTCGGCTCCCAAAACTCGCCCTCGGGTCGTCGCTCTTGGTAGCGTCGGCCCGATGTTCGTTCGTGTGCTCGCGCTCTCGCTCGTGCTCATCATGCCTCGTACGGCAGAGGCCTGGACCGACGCGCGCGTACGAGAGGCCCGTGCCGAGGTCGAGCTCGGCCCGAACGGAAGCGCGCAGGTTGAGCTAGAGATGTTGGTGGACGTGCGCGCGGGCTTTCTCTTGCGCCTCGATCTCGAGGGGCTCGACGAGGACCTGACGCTCGACCCAGAGCGAGCTGCCTGGTTGGTCACGGACTTCGGCACCCAAGAGCCCATCGCGGCGCACGCGCGCGCTTCTGCGGTGACGCTGCGCTTCGACAAGCGCGCGGCGCCAAGGCGCGGCCTGCATCGGATCTTCGTGCGCTATCACGTGGCGCGCCTAGCTCGCACGAGCGAGCCTTCGGGGACGAGGCAGCGGGTGCGTTTCACCCTGCCAGGCTGGAGCGAGGGCCTCGATCGTGCAGAGATCGTGGTCCGCGCGCCCGTCGACCTTTCGCCCGTGTCCGACCCCGACATTCCGCGGCAGGTCGATCGTGTCGAGGCCGAAGACCGCGCAGCGCTGCGCTTCGTGCGCACGCACGTGCCGCGCATGACGCCCTGGTCGGTGGCGGTCTCGGCCGACGCGGCCCTGTTCGCGAGCGCCGAACAGGCGGCTCTCGTTCGACCCAAGTCCCGTGCAGAGCCACCGCGCCGCGTGCTGACGGGCCTCGGCGTCGCGCTCTTCGTGTGCCTCCTCGGCGCCTTGTCGCGGCACACCTTTCGGCGCCGCGCGCGCTCGCTGGGGGCCGAGACAGCGCCGTGGATCCCGCGCACCGGGCTGCGTCGCGGGTTGCGCGTGGGGCTGTTCGGGATGGCGACGCTGGGCTTTTCGCCAGCCCTCGGGCTCTCCATGCTCGCGCTCGTGGGGCTGTCGTTGAGCTTCGCCGAGCGCGTGGGGGCGTCGCGGCGGCCGCCTGGGCTCGGGCGCTTCGAGCCGGTCGGCGCGAGCGAGCGACGAGCCTTTCGCGTGGCCCGCCTGCGTGCGTGGCTCGGCTTTGCGCCGTGGGTCGATATCACAAGCCTCTCGGGGGCGCTCGGGGCTTTCTCCCTCGTCGCGATTTGTGTGCTCGGCGGCGGTCTCGATGTGAGCTCTCAGCCCTGGGGACTCGGCATCCTGTGCGCGCTCCCAGCCTGGGGCGCCACCTCGCGCATGCGCTTGCCTCGCCCCGCTTCTGCGCAATGGGCGGTGCTCTTGCAGGCGGTGCGCTGCTCGCGCGTGACGGGCTGTGCGCTTCGGCTCTTGGCCTTTCACGAGCCCGGGCGCGGCCCCTCACGGCCGCGGCTTCGCGTCACGCCGAGCGCGCGGCACACGGGGCTTCTGCGCGTCGACGTGGCCGCGGATGCGCGCAGCGGGGTCGATCCTCTCGTGCTCTGCGCCGTGGCGCTGCGTGACTCCTTGTCGGACCGCGCGCTCGCGAGCCACTTCGGACGAGAGGCCCGGGTGGTGAGCCCGGGCGGACGGCGCGTCGCCTACGTGACGAGCGCGAAGGACCTCGACGAGGCGCTCGAGGGGCTGTTCGAGGCGCTTTCGCAGCGGACTGAGCGAGCCCTCGGCGAAGTGACTGCAGCGGCACGGGCGGCTTGAGCCGACGGGCGCCTCACGACTCGCTGATCCACGTGGGCATGAACAAGAGCGGGAACAACAAGAGCGTCGCGATGGCGATGATGCGCCGCTTGGGGCTCAGGGGCCCAGGCCGCGTTGTCGGATGACGACCGTCGTTGGCGCGCGACATGGCTGAGAGCAGAAGCCACCAGATGCCCCAGTTGAGGCCAGCGGTGGCGGCCGTCGCCAGACCTTGCTCGCCTTCGCCCAACATGGCCGCGCGACCCAGCGACACGGCGCTGATCAGGATCGCCAGCACGAGCAGCGCGCGCAGAAAGCGCCGTGAGTACCGATCCTGGCGCTCTCCGAACAGGGCGTAGGCGACGTGTCCGCCGTCGAGCTGGGCCACGGGCACGAGGTTCAGCATCGTCACCAAAAGGCCCGTCCAGCCCGCGAGCGCCGTGGGTGTGAGCAGCACGTCGTAGCCCTCTGGGATGGGTCCCTTGAGCGCGTAGAGGATGCCGAGGTAGAACAGCGACTTGCCCTCGACCAGATAGGTGACCGCCGGGTCGAGCGCTTGTACGGGCGACGTGGCGATGCCGTACAGCAAGATGGGCACGGTCACGACGAATCCGACCAGTGGGCCTGCCGCGCCGATGTCGAGCAGCGCGTCGCGGCGCTCGATCTGCTCGCGCATCTTGATCACGGCGCCGAAGGTGCCGATCAGCGTGAACGGGATCGGGATGAAGTAGGGCGGCGACACGTCGACGCGGTGGATGCGGGCCGCGAAGTAGTGGCCGAGCTCGTGCGAGAGCAGGATCGACATCAGGGGGAGGGCGAAGGTGTAGCCCCGCCATAGAGAGGTGAAGCCCTCCTTCGAGAGGTCGACGCCCTCCCACATGCAGCCGACGAAGAGCGTCGACAGACAGGTGGCGACGAACAAGAAAATCGCGAGGGGCATGCCTTTTTCGCGCACCACGATCTCCTACGAAGGGCTGCCGACGAGCGCCGTCAGCGCGTCGAGCTGGGTGACGATGCGCGCATCGACGCTGCCGAGCTCGGAGCGGAGGAGGCAATCGCCGCGCGCGAGGCTTGGGTCTGAGACGATGCGAAGCTCCCCTGTGACGTCAGCCGCTTTACAGAGCGCGGCTTCGCTCGGCAACAGGCGGCGGTCGTCCGGGTGCACGCGGAGCTCGATGGCACGTGAGAGGCGTAGGCGCACGAGCTCGACGTGGACCCGCGCGCGCACGTGCTCGGGGCGAAGGCTCAGCTCTTCGTGCACGAGGAGCCTGAGCGCGCGCATGACGAGCGTCGAGAGCTCGTCTTCGCTGAGCTCGGTGCGCCCCGCTTCGAGTCGTCTCGGCGTCGGGTCGGCGCTCTGAGTGACTGCACCCGCGAAGGTCACGGGCTCGTACGCGAAGCTCACCTCGCCCCTGGGGATGCGCCGCAAGGTCATGGCGAGTCGTCCCCCATCTCGCGCCGTGCCGCGATGCGTCTGAGCGCGTGCACGAGCGCGGGCTCGGGCGCGTACCCTGGCACGACGCGCACGCCCGGGAGGCTGTCGTGCTTGACCACGGGGCGAACGCTCTCGACGAGCGCGCGTACGGCGCGGCGCTTCTCTGCACCTTCGCCGAGCGCCGAAAGACGCGCCGCCACCCGGACATGGACGTGCGCGGGGAGCGCTCCGAGCACGTGGCTTGCGCTTCGGTCTTCCAGCAGGAGCGAAGCCAGCGCACATCCAGCCACCTTCGCCTCTGACCAACTCATGTCGAAGCGATAGCATGGATCGCTGGGGACGGGCCCCGGGGGCGCCGAGCGCGCTATGCTCCGCGAGTGAAGTCAGAGCTCTCCGGGATGGCGCGCGGTGGCTGAGGCGCCGATTCGAATCACGCTCGTGCGGCACGGTCAGTCCGAGGCCAACCGCGTCCAGCGCTGGCAAGGTCAGGGCGACTCTCCGCTCTCCGAGCTCGGCTTCGAGCAGGCGCGACGCGTGGGCGAGCGGCTACGCGGGCTGCGTTTCGATCGCGTCATCTCGTCCGATCTTTCGCGCGCGAAAGAGACGGCGCGCGCCACGGGACACGTGTTCGAGGAGCTCGTCGAGTGGCGCGAGTTCGACGTGGGGCGCTGGGAAGGCCTGACGCGCGAGGAAGTCGAGGAGCGCTTTCCCGAGGAGCTCTCGCGCCTCAAGACGGGCGAAGACATCCCGCTCGGCGGCGGAGAGCGCTACTCAGACTTCTCCGCGCGCATCGACGCCGCGCTTTCGCGCCTCTTGCGCGAGGTCACACCGGGCGCGGAGGTGCTCATCGTGTGTCATGGCGGTGTGATCAGCACGCTGCTTGCCGGTCAGCTCGGCCTGCGCAAGCGCGGTCGCTGGCCCTTTGCGCGGGTGTCCAACACGTCGATCACCGAGCTCGAGCTCAACCGGGAGCGCGTTGCATTGCGCGTCTACAACGACACGGCCCATCTGTCCGACATGAGCCGTTGGCCCCTCACTGAAGATGTCACGGGATGTGTCGCGCTCGTGGCCGACGATGCGGCGGTGGGGCTGGGTGAGTTCTCGGAGCGCTACGATGCACGCGAGCCGGGCGGGCACGCCCACGCCAGCCTGTCGCGGCTGTCCCAAGCCGTGCTCGGTCCTGCGGGCGCCGTGTCGGGGCGTGAGGCGGCCGAGCTCGTGGGCGCCACGGTGCTCGAGCTCGCGGAGGCCCATGCGGAGGAGCGGGTGGCGCTCGCGTTGACGGCTCCGTTCATCCACGCGTTCGCCACCGACGCGCTCTGGCTCGACGGGTCGTCCGGGGTCGAGCTCTCGCCCCCGTCGCCGTCGGCGCTGTGTCACGTCGCGCCCTTCAACGGGCGTCCGCTGGTGCTCGACTACGCGGTTTCGCCCGTCAGGGAGCGCTGATCGCCCGCAAAAGGCCACTCGGATCGTCTACGTGGACCCAGTGGCCCGCGTCGAGCTCGTGGATGCGCACACGTGGTGCCCTGCGCTGTGAGAGCTCAGCCAGACGCTCGCGTTCTTCAGCGTCCCAAATATTGGAACGCATACCGATCACGACGTCGATGCGCGCCTCGTGCGTCGCGAGCACGTGCCACAGGTCGCGCGCGAAGTAATCGTCGAGCAGGGTGCGGATCGCCCCGACGTCGAGCCTGAAGCGGTAGCCCGCGTCATGGCGCTCGAGGTTCATGGCGAGCCACTCGGCGATGGCCTGCGAGAAGCCCTGCTCGCGCACGTGGGTGATGAACGCGGCCCGCGACTCGAAGCGCTCGGGCAAGGCGTCGAGCATGTCGAGCACGGCCATGGTGTGCTCCGAGCCGCGGCGATCCGGGCGCGCGAAGGGGCCGCTGTCGAGCAGCGCGATGTGGTCGAGGGCTGGGCGCTGGGACGCGTATGCGAGCGCCACCTTGCCCCCGAAGCTGTGGCCGAATACTCCCGAGACGGGGAGCGGGAGCGCCGACTCGAGGGCGCACAGATCGGCAGCGCACGCCGCGATGTCGTGGGGCGGCTTGGAGCCTTGCGAACGCCCGTGCATGCGCAGATCGACGAGCACACACGCGACGCTAGGGTGCTCGCGCACGAAGGCTTGGCCGAGCGTGCGTAGGTTGTTGCCCATACCCAGGATGCCGTGCAGCACGAGCACGTGGCGCATGGGAGCCGCGCCCTCGGCGCGGAGCACAGTGTGGTGCAGCGATGTCATCGACCCGAGGTTAGCGCGTCGCGCGGCGGGGGAGCGCGCCTCAGAAATGCCTCAGATGAGGGTGAGATGTGCGGATTTCGAGCCCGTGTCTCGTGCGCAAAGCCACTTGCGCGGGGTCGCGGATAGCCAATTTGGTGCGTTTTGAGGTAGGAAAAATCTTGACATGTCTGCGCGGACTGGGAAGGTTGAGGGGCCCGTAGGTCAGCACTGCTCCAAGGACCGCTCAGCGGCATGCTCGGGGGACGAGGGGAGGGCGCAGAGCCTTCGGGGGGGACCAGCAATCGGCGCGCGCGCCGCAAGCGGAGAGAAGTAGATGGCAGTCGGAAGGGTCAAGTGGTTCAACGACGCGAAGGGCTTTGGTTTCATCCGTCAGGAGACGGGGGGGCCAGACATCTTCGTGCACTACCAGCAGATCATCGGAGAGGGCTTCAAGACGCTGGAAGAGGGACAGCAGGTGGAGTTCGAGCTGAAGGAGGGGCCGAAGGGGCTCTTGGCCGAGCGCGTCAGCAAAGTCAGCTGAGCCCTACGCACCCATCGAACGAACATCCGCGGCCGTGTAAACGAGCTGCAAAACCCTGAAGGGCGCCACACCGCGAGGTAGGCGCCCTTTCTGCGTTAGCCGAACGCTCTGCCGTGCGCGGCGCGAGCGCCACCCGAACGCCTTTGCAGTAGGCCGATGTGGTGCTTCTTCGCCCATGCGCGCAGCCCACACTGTCGCCAAAAAAAACCCTGCAACTGTGCGGGTTAGCGGCGCGCCGCTGCTGGTATGCTCAGAGGCTCGAGAAACGCACTGGAAACCGCGCGCCCAGGCCGATGCACCCATGAGCAACCCGTCGCAGCAATCCGCTCTCTCCGCCGCGCTCGCGTCTCTTCGCGAGCATCCTGACAACCCTCCCGCTTGGGACGAGCTCGAGACGCTCGCGGCCGAACAGCAGGCGCCCGAGCCCGTGGCCGAGCTGTATGCGGAGGTTCTCGCGCGCGATCTGCCGAGCTCCACGGCGCGCAAGCTGGGCGAGCGGGCACTCAGGTTCTGCGAAGAGTGGTTTGCCGACGATGCACCGCAAATGCAGGCGGTGCTCTTGCGCGTGTTCGGGCTCGATGCGGCGGACGAAGCCGTGCTCGACCGGCTCGTCATGGGATTGACGGCCGCGGGCCAGTGGAAGAAGTTGCTCGACGTCTACGCGCAGGCGATCGAGGCGACCGACAGCCTCGAGCGTCAGATCCAGTTGCTCGAGGACGCGGCGCGCGTCGCGAAGGATCTGGCCGACGACGCAGATCGCGCCATCGCGTTTCTCGAGAAGCTCGTGCCGCTTCGCCCGGGCGATCAGCAGCTGCGCGCCTCCTACGAGCGCTTGCTCGAGCGTGGGGAGCGTTTTCGCGAGCTGATCGCGTTGTGGGATTCCGGGGTGAGCGATCTGCCACCGGACGAGGCTGAGCGCGTCCAGGTGCAAATCGCAACCTGCTGGCTCGACAAGCTGCGCAACCCGCCTGCGGCGCTCGAGGTGATGCAGCGCGTGCTCGCCGCAAACCGCACCCAGGAGCAGGCCCTCACGCTCACCGAGCGCATCCTGAACATGGCTGATGCCGCGCCGGGCACGCGACGTGCTGCGCTCGCGCTGCTCCGCAAGGTGTTCGAGGCGGAGGGGCAATCCCTTCGCGTGGCGCGGGTATTGCGCGCTGGGCTCGCCTTTGCGAGCGGCGCAGAGCGCGAGGCGCTGCATGCGGATGCTGCTGCCATCTTCAGTGCCGAAGGGGAGAACGACGAAGCGCTGATCGAGCTGGGACGGCTGTTCGAGCTGAGGCCGGACGATGAGGCGCTCGAGGCGCGTATCGTGGCGCTCGCGGAAGCCGCAGGGCGCGCGGAGAGCTTGGTCGACATCCTGGTGCGTGCGGCGGGCAAGACCCGAGCGCGCGATCGCGCGGGTGCGCTGCTCTTGCGCGCCGCGACGCTGGCCCACGGCTCGGCCGGCGACGTGGAGCGTGCGATCGAGCTGTGCGAGCAGGTGTTCAACTCCGAGGTGAGCGCAGCCCTGGCGCTCGACGCGGGACGGGCGCTCGACGCGTTGCTCGAGTCGAAAAACCGCTCCGACGCGCGCGTGCGCGTGCTCGAGCGACTGTCGCAGCTCGAGGTCGACAAGGAGCGAAAGCGCGAGGTGCTGGGCGCTTTGGCCAAGCTCGCGCGCGGCCAGGGCGACAGCAGCCGTGCCGCGCAAACGTGGCAGAAGCGCCTCGACGTAGACCCCACCGATCGCGAAGCGCTGGATGGCCTGGTGGCGCTGTACGAGGCCAACGCCGATCACACGAACCTCGTCGAGGCGCTGCGCGCGCGTGCGACGGTGGTCGGAGGCGAGACCGGGGCCAAGGATCTGTCGCGCATCGCCGAGCTGCAGATCGAGGTGCTCGAAGATCTCGAAGCCGCCATCGCCACGTGGAGCTCGCTCAAAGCTTCTGCACCCGACCTCGTACTGGGGGCGAAGGTGTCCACGTTGCTCGATCGCGCCGCGTCCCGGGAGGCCGAGCGCGGGGCGCGCCTGCTCGCGGCCCTCGGCGATGCCTATCGCGAGCTCGTCGGGGATCACACGCGCGCGCTGCAGTTCTACGCGCGCGCCATCGCCGCCGATCGCGCCCGCGCGGATGCTCGACGCGGCCTGTGCATGCTGCTCGAAGACGACAGCGTGCGCGCCCAGGCGGCCGACGTCTTGGCTGGGGCCTACGCGTCCTCTGACGATGTGACGGAGCTTCTAGGCTTGCTCCCGCATCGCCTGTTTGGCGCCACCGATCCGAGCGAGCGGGCACGCCTGTTGCGACAGGCGGCGCAGCTCGAGGAGCAGCGACAGGACAACCCCGCGCAGGCCTTCGCGTTTCTGTGCGAAGCGCTGGCGCAAGAGCCGTCGAACAGCGCCGTCGACGCCGAGCTCTTTCGCCTCGCGGAGCAACTCGACTGCTGGCAAGAGCTGGCCGAGGCGCTGTCGAGCGCCTGCGCAGGGCTCGATGCGAGCCACGCCCGGGCGCGGGCGCTGCGAGCGAGCGAGGCAGAGCTCTGGGAGATGCGCCTGGGCAGCCTCGAGCAGGCCTACGAGGCTTACGTCGCGGCGGCGGGGAAGGTGCCCGACGCCACCTTGGCGAGCGCCATCTGCCGCACGGCGGCGCAGCTCGGCCGCTTCAACGATGCGTTTGCGGTGGTCGTGCAGATTGCGCACACGGGCGACCGGGAGCCCGATGAGCTCTTGTCCACCATCGAGGCGAATGCTTCCTCACCCGAAGCGCTGACGAGCCTGTGCGACGCCGCCGAGCCGCTGATCGAGCAGGTCAAGCTCGAACCGCCGCTGAAGCGCGCGCTGCTCGCACGTGTCGCGAGCTGGCGTGAGCAGGCGGGCGACGCGAACGGGGCTGAGGCGTTGCTCGTTCGTGCAACCGGGCTCGGCGCGCCGCACATGGAAACCCTGCGGCGTCTGCTCACGTTGCAGCGTCATGCGCCGGGGCGAGCGCTCTACGACACGCTGCTCAAGGTCGCCGAGCTTGCGAGCGATGATCTCGATCCGCTCGTGGAGGCGGTCGAGATCGCCGTCTCGACTTTGGAAGACGCTGCCCTCGCCAAGCCCGCCCTCGAGCGGCTCTTTTCGCAGGCCTCTGCCTTGCTCGTGCGCGGGCTTCAGCCCACCGGCAAGATGCGCTCGGAAGACGCCCTGTGCATGGCTGTCGACAAGCTCGCCGACATGGCGCGTGATGCCGGAGATGCGCGCGTCGAGGTGACCTTACTGCGCGAGGCGTCCGCGCTGCCCGTGGCCAAGACGCGTGCTCGCGACTGGTCGGAGCGCGCCGCCCAGGTGGCCGCGTCCACCCTGGCAGATCAGGAGCTCGCGATCTCGCTGCGTCGCCAGGCGCTCGAGCTCGTGCCCGACGACACCGCCATCTTGGCCGCGCTCGCGGAGCAGTATGCAGCGCTCGGGCGCCTCGACGAGTTGCTCGTGGTGCGGAGGCGCGAGCTGGCCCTCACGCAGAACGTCGCGCGCAGGCTCGAGCTCCGACTCGACATCGCGCGCGTGATGGGTGACATCGAGGCCCGCGGCGGACGCCTCGGCGCGCTGCAGGACAACCTGCGCGATTCGCCCGGCCATGCGGCCTCGATCGAGGCCCTCGACCAACTCCTGCGTGCCCGTTCCGACCTTGCGGGGGTGCATGCGCTGCTCGCCGAGCAAGCGGCCCAGGTGGAGGCTCTCGGTGACGGCGCGCGTGCGGCCGAGCTCTGGGCCCAGGCTGCGCGTCTGGCCGATGTCGAGCTCGAAGACCAGGGGCTCGCCCTTGCCGCCTACCAGAAGGTTGCGGCGCTCAGCAGCTCGGAGGGCGCCCTCGAGGCCCTCGCACGCATTCGCTTGGCGCGCGGTGAGCCTCAGCTGGCACTGCCGTGGCTCGAGCGACGCCTTTCGCACGTGCCCGAGAGCGAGCGTGTGGGCATTCGCGTGCGCATGGCGCGAGCCCACCACGAAGCGGGCAACCTCGCGGCTGCGACCAAGTGCCTCGTCGATGGTCTCAAGGAGGCTCCGACGTCCTTCGAGCTCAGAGATCTCTTGGCCGCGACCTATCGTGAAGCGGGTCGCTTCGA
The DNA here is from genome assembly GCA_964398415.1 of uncultured Polyangiales bacterium. GTDB lineage: Bacteria > Myxococcota_A > Polyangia > Polyangiales > DASUME01 > DASUME01. The sequence goes on from CAYNOM010000041.1 coordinate 15,174, forward strand.
AGAGCTCGCGACGCTGCTCGCCGATAGCGCGGCACGCACGGAAGACGCCAGCGCGCTCTTGGCCTACGCGCGGGAAGCGGCTGCGCTGTTCTGCGATCAGCTCGGTCAGCCAGACCGTGCAGTCGACGTCCTATCGCGGGCGGTGGAGGCCGACCCGGAGGACAAGCCCTTGCGCTGTCTCTACGCCGACGGCCTCACGGCAGCGGGGCGTCTCGACGAGGCGCGCACGGTGCTCGACGCGATGGTGCAATCCTTCGGCCGCCGCCGCTCGCCCGAACGCGCAGAGGTGCACCTGCGTCTCGCGCGGGTGGCCCAGGCACAGGGTGAAATCGAGGAGGCCCTCTCGCAGCTCGACACGGCTTCGGGCATGGACCGCTCGCACCTCGGTATCTTGCGCGCGCTCGGTGCGCTGGCTCAGGAAGCCGGGCAGCTCGAGCGGGCCGAGCGAGCCTATCGCTCGCTCTTGATGGCCGTGAGAAAGCCGACTCCGGGGGTCGAGCCCGAGGTGGCGGCGAGCGAGGTGCTCTACCACCTGCACATGATTGCGCGTGAGCTCGGCCAGACCGAAAAGGCGGCGGAGCTGCTCGAGTCGGCGGTGCAGAGCGCCGCCCAGAGCGACTTCGAGACGCGGCGGTTCAAGCAGCTCTTGCTCGACAAGGGCGAGCCCGCCGTGCTCATGCGGGTGCTCGAGCATCGCCTCTCCCAGGTGCAGAACCCGGAGACCGAAGCTCAGGTGCTCTCGGACTTGGCGGATGTGCTCGAGATCGGTCTGAAGAAGCCCGAGGAGGCCCTGACGGCTCGGCTCAAGGCCCTCGCCTGCGCACCCCAGCTCGACGAGCTGCACGAAGCCACGCTGCGTGTGGCAGGCGAGCTGTCGCAGCTACCGCGCTACACGGAAGCCCTGCGTCACATCATCGAGCGCGCGCGTCGCCGAGACGAGCGCGCGCTGGTCAGCGATCTCGCGTTGCGAGCCGGGGCTGTGCACGAGCACTCGCTCGGTCAGCTCGAGGAGGCCGAGGCGCGCTACAAGCTCGTCGAGGCCCAGACGCCTGGCTACATCGAAGCCCAGTTCTCCCTGGCGCGAGTGGCGGGAGCCCTCGGCCACCGCGATGAGGAGCGCGCGGTGCTCGAGCGTATCGCGACCCTCGACGACGATCCGGTGTATGCGGCGGGCAAGCGCAGCGCCCGCTATCGGCTGCTCGAGCTCGAGGTGCAGGACCCCGAAGCCCGTGAGCGTGGCCTCGAGGCAGTGGCACGTCTCGTCAACGAAGATCCCGATTTCGTGCGCGCGGGCGAGATTCTCGAGGCGGCGTGCGATGCCGACCCCAACGACATGCGCGCCCTCGAGCTACTCGAGCAGGTGGCGCGTAAGAGCGACGAGCCGCGCGTGCTCCTCAATTTCCTCGAACGCCATGCCCGCGCCGACGATGCGTCGCTCGGCCTCGTGCGCGAAGGTGCGGAGCTTGCCCTCAGCATCGGCGAGCTCGACCGCAGCGAGAAGCTACTTTTGCGAGCGATCGAGCTGGCCGAGCGCGGAGATGGCATCGTCGAGGCGGTCTGGGCGGCTTCCGCCCTCGCACGCCTGCGTCGACAGCGCGGCGACTTCGCGAGCGCGATGGAGTGGCTCGAGAAGGCGATGCACGCGAGCGACTCGATCGAGGGCTTCGATCTGGGCCTCGAGCTGGCCGCGCTGGCGGAGACCGACGGCAATGACATTCCACGCGCCGCACGCATCTACGAAGGCTTGCGTGAGCGCGACCCGGCCGATCGGCGCGCATGGGAGCCGCTGCTCGAGATCTACCGCGAGGTGCATGACCTCGAGCGCGTGAACGAGCTCGTGCGCGCCACGCTCGAGGCGCTCGTCGACCCCGAGGAGCGCAACAAGCTCCGGCTCGACACCGCACGACGCATGTTCGAAGCGGGCCGCGAGGAAGAGGGAGCGGCGCTCCTACACGACGTGCTAGGCGAAGACCCCGACCACGAAGAGGCCACGCTCAAGCTCGCCGATCTCTACGAAAAGAACGGCGAGAACGAGGCGCTCGCGGACCTCCTGTCGCGAAAGCTCGAGAGCGCGCGCGAACGTCGAAGTCAGTCGCTGATTCCGATCTCGCTGCGCATGGGCGGGCTCCTCTCGCCGACGCAGCCCGAGCAGGCGCTCGAGATCTATCGAGAGGCGCTCTTGATCATCCCCGAGAGCCCGGAGCTGATGCGCGCGGCGATCGACGGGCTCGACTCGGAGGCCGATGCGGAGGAACGGGCCGCACTGCTCGAGCGCTACCTGCACACCGAGGGCCGCAACGACAGCGACGCTCTCACGCTCGCGTTGTGGCTGATGGACTATCACACGCAGCGTCGGGACGAGGAGTCGTTCGAAGACGCCCTGGCGATAGCCTACCGTATCGCTCCGTCGCATACGGAAATCCGCGACCGACTCGAGCAGTGGTACCGCGCCCGCAACGACTACGCGAACCTCGCGCAGTTCTTGGAGCAGGAAGCATCCAATCAGCAAGACCGGGCGCGCAGCGTGGCGCTGCTCACCGAGGCCGCCGACCTGCGGCTCGACAAGCTGTCGCAAAGCTCTGAGGCGGCTGCGCTCCTGCGCAAAGCACGCGAGTTCGCGCCGAACGACTTCGAGCTGCTCAAGCGCGCCGTGTATGCGAGCGCCGCGTCGGGAGAGCTCGGGCCTGCCTTGTCCGAGGTGGATGCGGCGCTCGAGGATCCCTCGCGCACCAAGCGCGAGCGGGTAGAGCTCTTGCTGCTGCGGGCCGAGGTGGCCTCGAGTGCCGGCATGCACGATGACGCGGTGGCCTCGCTCGATGCCGCCTACGCCGATGGCGGTGCAGCGGTGATGGAGCACCTCTTGCGCGGTATCGAAGGCGCGCGCGTCGCGGCCAAGGAGCGCAACAACGCCAAGCGCGAGCGCGAGCTCACCTTGCGCATGGTGGGGCTCCTACACCAGGCGGGCGACGTGGCCCGATCCATCGAGCTACTGGTTTCATGGGTGCAGCGCGTCCCGAACGACGTCGAGGCGCTGCGTGCCCTGCTCGAGCTGTTGATGGTGGCCAACCGCTGGACCGACGTGGTCAAGGTGGCCCAAGCGTTGATCAAGACCGACGCCCCCGAGGTGTTGCCTCGCATCTCCGAGCGGCTCGTGGCTGCAGCGCGCGCGGTCGAGCGGCCTGAGCTTGCCCGTCCAGGGCTCGAGGCCGCCCTCGAGCGCAGCGGCCGGCATCCGAAGGTGGTCGCCTTGCTCGTCGACGTCTACGGCGAAATCGGCGCGAGCCGGGAGCTCGCTGCGCTGCTCATGCAGACCCTGTCGCGCGAAGATCCGCCGGAGAAGCGCTTCGAGGCCCTACGCCGCATCGGTCAGCTCTTGCTCGACGCGGGCGATGTGGACGGGGCGCTCACGCCACTGACGCAGGCGCTCGAGATCAGGCCCGATGATGTGCCCACGGTGCTGTTCATCGCCGATGCGCACATCGCGGCGCGACGCTTCCAGCAGGCGCAGGATCTGCTCGATCGCACGATGAACGCCATGAAGCAGCGCCGTTCTCCCGAGCTAGCCAGCCTCAGACACCGCATGGCGCGGCTGTCCGCGGCGGCCGGCGACGCGCAAGCGCGCCTCGAGTGGCTGAACAGCGCGCTCGAGGCCGACATGAACAACGGTGACGTCGCGAGCGAGCTCGCCGTGGTCGCCCAGAACATGGGTCAGCTCGACATCGCGCTCAAGGCCCTCAGGGCCATCACCATGTTGAAGACCGACTGCCCCATGTCGCGGGCGGAGGCCTTCTACCGTCAGGCCGTGATCGTGGCGCAGAAGGGCGAGCCGCGCCGTGCCGTGCTGTGGGCGAAGAAAGCCAAGCAAGAGGACGCGGCCTTCCCCGGCGTCGACAAGCTTCTAGCGGAGCTCGGCGAGGGCTGACGTAGGGCGGCGCGCCTGCTTTCGGCGCCCCATACTTCACCCATGCTTCGATTTCACTC
>CAYNOM010000042.1:0-18082 GCA_964398415.1 uncultured Polyangiales bacterium
TGAGCTGCGCGACGATCAGCTGCAGCTCGAGTCGCCCAAGGACCTGCGCAGCCTGCTCGCGCAGCCCCTCGATGCGGACGCCGCGGTGCGCGTAGCCCTGCTCAACCAGCGTGAGCTGCGGGCGCGGCTGCGCGAGCTCGGCGTGCAGCGGGCGCGCGTGGTCGAGGCGGGCCTTGTGGCCAATCCCGTGTTCGAGCTCGAGGTCCTGCCCGAGCGCGACAGCGCCCTCGAGCTGCGCGTCGAATACGAGATCACCTCCCTGATCAAGGCGCCGATGAAGCGCCGCGCCGCCCAGCGCGAGCTCGAGGCCGAGCGGCTCGACGTATCCTCCGCGATCGTGCGCCTCGGCTACGATGTGCGAAGCGCGTTCTATGCGCTGCAGGGAGCCACGCAGCGCCTTTTGTTCGCGCGCAAATCGCTCGAGACGCTGGCCGCCGCGCGCGATGCCGCCGTGGCCATCGAACAGGCCGGCAACATCCCCGAGCTCACCCGGGCAAGTCACGTAGTCGCCCACGAGCGCGCGCGCATCGCCGTGGCCGAGCTCGAGCTCGAGGTGGCCTCCCTGCGCGAGGACATGCAGCGCTGGTTGGGTCTCTATGGCAACCAGACGCGCTGGACCATCGCGAGCGAGCCTCACCCGGTGCCGGAGCAGCTCCCCGAGGTCGACGGCCTCGAATCGCGCGCCGTGGAGGCGAGCCTCAGCCTGCGCGCGACGCGAAAGCGACTCGATGCGCTCGCACGCCACACGCGCATCGCGCGCACCGAGGGCGCTCTGCCTGAGATCGCGGTCGACGTGCACACACTGCGCACGGATGGCGAAGGCACCGAAGATGCGACCTTTCGTTGGGGCGGCGGTGTGAGCGTCGAGGTGCCTCTGTTCGACCACGGGCAGGGAGAGCGCCGCCGCTACGAATCGGAGTTCGACGCGCTGTCCGAGCGCTACCAGGGCATGGCGATCGCGTTGCGTTCGACCGCACGCGACACACGCAATCGTCTGCGCTCCGCCCACGCCCGCGCGCGTCAGTACGAGACCGTCATCCTGCCGGCCCAAGCCACCGTGGTGGAGCAGACGCTGCTCCAGTACAACGCCATGCAGCTCGGTGTCTTTCAGCTGCTCGAGGCACAAAGGGAGCTGCTCGACATGCAGATGACCTACGCAGACACCTTGAGTGAGTACTTTCGCGCTCGGGCTGCGTACGACGCGCTGCTCTCGGGCGTGGCCATCGCAGAACCCACACAAACCACTTCCGTGCGCATGGGCGCCGCAGGCGGCAACGCAGGAGGGCATTGAACATGGATCGACGAACCTTCATGCGCTTGGGCAGCGCGGCCGCGGGCGCAGCCCTCATCGCGCAGGCCAAGCAGGCGAGCGCACAAGCCCAGCACGCACCTCCGGGGCAGCCTGGTGCGCCGCGCAGCGCGGGCAGCATCGCGCCCTCGACCTCGGGTGCGCGTGAGCCCGCCATCGCACCCGGACAACCGCGGGTCGTGACGCCAAACGGCAGCACCCTGCCGTTGCGCGTGGTCGGTGGCGTCAAGGTGGGCCACCTGGTCGCCGAGCCCGTGATGAACGAATTCGCGCCGGGCCTGAGCGCCGAGTGCTGGGGCTACAACGGCTCGACGCCGGGGCCCACGATCGAGGCGATCGAGGGCGACCGTCTGCGCATCTACGTGACCAATCGCTTGCCCGAGCCGACCACCGTACACTGGCATGGTCTGATTCTCCCCAACGGGATGGACGGCGTATCGGGGCTCAATCAGGCGCCGATTCCAGTGGGCGAAACCTACGTCTACGAGTTCACGCTCAAGTATCCGGGCACGTTCATGTACCACCCGCATCACGATGAGATGGTACAGATCGGCCTCGGTATGGGAGGCATGTTCATCGTGCACCCGAGGCAACCGGTGGGACCGCGCGTGGATCGCGACTTCGCGATGATGGCGGGCGAGTTTCGCATCGACGTGGGCACGCAGCGGCCCGATCCCAACGAGATGAACGACTTCAACGTGCTCACGTTCAACAGTAAGGCCTTTCCAGGGACGCAGCCCCTGTTGATCGGGCGTGGCGAACGCGTGCGTATTCGCTTCGGCAACCTCGGTCCCATGGATCACCACCCGGTGCATCTGCACGGCCTCAACTTCGCCGTCACCCAGACCGACGGTGGCTACGTGCCACGCTCCGCCCAGTACCCGGAGACTTCGGTGCTCGTCGCCGTGGGCACGACGCGCGTCATCGAGTTCGTCGCCGAAGAGCCCGGCGATTGGGCGATGCACTGTCACATGACGCACCACGTGATGATGCAGATGGGACACGGCTTGCCACCCATGATCGGCGTCGACACGAGTGCGCTCGACGCGCGCATGCGCCGCATCCTACCCCACTACATGAGCATGGGGCAGACCGGCATGGGCGGCATGGGCGAGATGAAGATGAAGATCCCGAAGAACAGTCTGCCCATGCGCGGCGGGCACGGCCCGTTCAGCTACATCGACATGGGCGGCATGTTCACGATCCTGAAGGTAAGAGACGATCCGACGGCCGTCGGTGCCGATGGATGGTACGAGCATCCACAAGGCACGGTCTCGATGCGCGCCGACCCCGCGCGCCTCGCGGCAGATGGCATCGACGTGAAGGACAAGGCACGCTGAGGAAGGCGATGGCCCGACTACTCCACAGACCCGCGAACGCACAGGGACTCATCTACCGCATCCTCGATCAGCCACAGCTCGTCGCACAGGTGCAAGCGCTCGAGCCGCGGGTGCTCACGAGGCTGATCCACCACGTGGGCCTCGAAGACGCAGGAGAGCTCATCGCCCTGGCCACGACGGAGCAGCTCGAGCGCGTGTTCGACGAGGACCTGTGGCGCAGCGAGCAGCCTGGTCAGGACGACCTGTTTGATGCCCAGCGCTTTCTCGTGTGGCTCGAAGTGCTCGTCGAGCAAGGAGCAGGTTTCGCGGCGGAGCGCCTCGCCGAGCTCGACCCCGATCTCGTCACGCTCGCCCTGTGTAAACACGTGCTGGTGATCGACCTCGATCAGCTCGCGCTGCAGATGGGGGCGGATGAACGCTCGGATGACGATGAGCAGCTCGACAAGGCGCTCGAGGGAAGCCTGCATCTCGAGCTCGAGCAATATCGCATCATCGCACGCACCTACGAGGGGTTCGACGCCATCTCGAGCGTGCTCATCGAGCTGAACAGCCACGACTACACGACGCTCACGCGCCTGCTCGAACGCTGCTGCGCGATCTCGATGGAGCAGATCGAGGACAACGGTGGCTTGTACGAAGTGCTCACCTCTGAGCAGCAGGTCGAAGCCGATGTGGCCGGCGACCGCGAAGATCGGCGCGAACGGCAGGGCTACGTCTCGCCGTCTTCGGCCCTCAGCTTTCTGAAGCTCGCAATCGCGTCCGAGGTCGAAACCATGCTCGCTGAGCGCGAGCCCGATCCCATCACACGCGCTCACTTTCGCGCATCACCCCTCGTGAAGCGCGAAACGCCGAACGCGCCCGAACGCCCGACCTCTCTCGCCCTCGCACCCACGCGCAACGCTGAGCAGCTCAGCGAGGTGCTGCGCCAGGCGGAGGTACTGCGCGAGGAAGAGCAGCCGAAGGCCCTGCCTGCCAGCAAGAGCGAGCGATCGTTGTTGCGCGAAGCCATGTCAGTGCTCGCGCGCGAAAGGCCCGAGCTCGCCGAGACACGGGGCCTCGAGCTTCTCTACCTCTCCAACGTGCTGCTCGCGGGGCTCGGCACACGCGAGCAACGCCTGCGCCCGCTGCAGGCCGCCGAGGGCGCCATCTGTGTCGCAGAGCTCGGAGCCGAGCGCATGCTTGGTTTTCCAAACAAGCGCGGGCGAACGGAGATCGACGAGCTTTCGCGAAAGCTCAGGCGCACGACGCTCGTCACGCTGTTTCGTGTCGGCTTTCACCTCGTGTGCGAAGCCGAGGCGCGCCCGAGCGTCGAAGGGCACGCCCTGTTGTCCGAGCTGCGTGGGCTCGCACGGCGCCAAGGGCTGTGCGGCGTGTAAACTCGCGTTTCGCCGCGATTGAGTTTTCGCACACCCGTCCCAGGACTAGCTTCTTCGCGGAAAATTCGAGAAAAGAGCCCCGCTTCACACCCAACGGCTCAGGAACTTTCTAGTCAGAGTGATGAACATCACGAACGAAGGGGCAGGCCTCTGAGACTCTGTCGCACCGTGTAGCCGAAAGTCGGCGTGGGCCCGTGGGGCGACGCGCGACTCCTGCTGCACTACATAGTGGTGGCTAGGGTTTTCTTGCTTTGGGGAGGGTTCGGTGACGCTTAGACATGGACTGACGTGCGTCTTTTTGCTGGCTTCCGTCGCGGGCTGCGCGACCATCGACGGCGAAGACGAGGGCCTCGAAGGCACGATGGGGCCAAGCACCGCGGCCGACGCCGGCACGAACGGCGGGGGGTCTGGCAACGCGGGCGCGAACGCTGGCAACGACAACAATGGCGGCAACACAGGCATGGAGCCCATCGACGACGCCGGCATGGTGCCCGTCGACGACATGACCCCTCCTCCACCGCCTCCACCGCCGCCGCCTCCACCGCCTCCGCCGCCGCCGCCGCCGCCGCCACCTCCCCCGCCCACCGGGCCGGGCAGCTGCATGGAGCCCTTCACCCTCGAGTTCACGGGCAACAGGGCGACGGCGACCGGCACGACGGCCGGCGGCAGTGCCTCGGACGTGCCCGCAAACTGTGGCAACCTCTCGCTGTTCTCGCCCGTACCCGGGCCCGAGCACGTGTACAGCTTCGAGATGCCCTTCGACGGCAAGGTCGTCGTGAAGCTCAACGATCCGCAGACGACCTTCACGGCGAGCGCCTACGTGCTCACCAGCTGCGGCAAGACCAACACCTCGAAGGGCTGCGACTTCCTCGGCAACCTGACGCTCGACGGCAAGGCCGGCACGACCTACTTCGTCACCGTCGACTCGGGCAGCTCGATGATCCCGTTGGTCAACCTGCCGACGGGCCCGGCAGAGGGGGCGTACACGCTCAACGTGACCCTGCGGCAGGAAGTGGGCGAAGGGGTGGCCTGCGACCCGAAGGGCGAAGGGGACTATTGCGCCCCCAACCTGCTCTGCCGCACCGAGCCCGAGGGCAGCGTGTGCCGCACCATCGCCTGCGGAGATGGTTACGTCGAGGGCAGCGAAGAGTGCGACGATGGCAACGAGGAAGCCGGCGATGGCTGCGACGCGTGCAAGCTCGAAGCACGCGATAGCTGCACAGCGCCTGGCGTGCTCACCTTCCGGATGGAAGGTGGCAACCAGGTGGCTCGCGCATCGAGCAGCACCGCAAACGCCACCGACGCCTTCGACGCGCCCGGTTGCGCCGGCAACACGCTCGACCACGTGTACACCTTCACCCTCACCGACGAGCGCAGGGTCAACGTCGTGCTCACGCCCTCCGCGGGCTTCGACGCCTCGCTCGCGCTGATGATCGACAGCTGCAGCACGGATGCCGCGGCCCAGGTCACCTGCGTCGATGACGCCGCCGAAGGGCGCACCGAGTCCTACAGCGGAAATCTGCCCCCGGGCACTTACTACGTCGTCGTCGACGGCCCGTCGGCCTTGGAGCGCGGCGCCTACGACCTGAGGGTGACCGCGTCGCCCGTGACGGCCAACTGAGGCACGCGCACACCGAGGCGCCTGAGCGCGCTACGCGCCGCCCAGTAGCCGCCCATGCCGTGCACCCCGCCTCCGGGCGGGGTAGACGCGCTGCACAGAAAGAGCCGCGGGTCGGGCGTGGTGTAGGGGTCGAGTCGCGCGACAGGACGCGTGAAGAGCTGCGGCAAATGCGCGGCGCCCCCGGTGATCGCGCCTCCGACGTAGCAGGGGTTTTCGGCCTGAAAGTCGAGGGGGCGTGTCACGTGGCGCGCCAGGATCGTGTCGCGAAAGCCGGGCGCGAAGCGCTCGATCTGCGCTTCGATGCGCTCAGTCATGTCGAAGGTCGAGCCGTTCGGCACGTGACAGTAAGCATAGCCCGTGTGTTTTCCTGAGGGTGCGCGGGTATCGTCGAAGTGGCTCTGCTGGGTGAGCAGCAGAAACGGACGCTCGGCGTGCTCGTTCTTCCAGGGCGCGGCCTCGGCGGCGCAGATCTCGTCGAGCGTTCCCCCCACGTGCACCGTGGAAGCGTCAGCACAGCGCGGGTCTCGCCACGGGATGGGCGAAGACAGGGCCCAGTCGAGCTTGAAGGTACCAGGACCGTAGACGTAGCGACCCAAGCGGCGCAGATAGCGCTCGGGCAAGACGCCCCGCGCGATCTCGATCACTTGCTGCGGCGCGGTGTCGAACAGCACCACGCGCGAACGGGGCAGCTCGGCGAGATGGGACACCCACTGACCGGTGACGACCTCGCCCCCGAGCGAACGCAGGTAGCTCGCGAGCGCCCGAGTGATCGCCTGCGACCCACCCTTGGCGATCGGCCAATCGGTGACGTGGCCGGTGAGCGCGAACACCATGCCCACCGCGGCGCTGAACATAAAGTCGAGGGGCAAGATCGAGTGCCCCGCGCAACCCGCGAACAGGGCGCGCGCGCGCTCGTCTGCGAACGCCGAACGCGAAAGCCCGCGCGCCGAGCGCAGCGCACGCAAGCCAAAGCGCGCGAGGGTGAGCGGCGCGCGAGGAAAGCGCAACGGTGCAAGCAAATCCGCGAACAGCGTGTCGGGATCGCGCAGGAAGGGCTCGAAGAAACGCTGCCAAGCGCGCGCGTCCTTGCCGAGCGTCTCGCCCGTCGTCTCAAAGGAGCGCGCGAGCAGCGCTGCAGGGCCATCCTGCAGCGGATGGGCCACCGACAGCGGTGGGTGAATCCACGAAAGCCCGTGCTCCGAGAGTGGCAACGTGCGCAAGTACGGCGAGAGCACGCCCATCGGGTGCACCGCAGAGCACACGTCGTGTCGAAAGCCGGGCAGGGTCAGCTCTCGCGTGTGCGTGCCACCCCCGAGCTCGGGCTGGCCTTCGATCACGCGCACCGACAATCCCGCGCGGGCCAACAAGATGGCGGCGCTCAGCCCGTTCGGGCCGGAGCCCACCACCACGGCATCGACTTCGCTTCGCTCGCCCATGCAGCCTTCGCGCCTGCCCAAGCCGGCGCGCCCCTACTCGCCCGCTTCGCCGTCGGGGCCCACGCTCGAATCGAAGAGCGCGGGCTTGGCCGTGAAGCCGACGGTGAACCACCAGCCCGCCGGGTTTTGAACTTTCTGGCCGCTGGGAAGAAAGTCGATGAGCGGCGTGCGGGGAGCGATGCCGAGCGCCAGTGCCGAAAGCGGCAGCTGCTCTGGCAGGCGCGTGTTCTTGGCGGCCTCCTCGGAGAGAAAGCCGCGCACGAAGCCGTTCTGGATGCCGCCTGCGCCCTGCTCCACCCAAGACCCCACCACCTGCGCATCTTTCAGAGGGATCATGCCGATCAACTGCACGTTGATCGTGACGGCGCCCTTGTCCGAGCTGAAGCAAGCGCCGCTCGCCACGCGCGAGGTGCCGTCGAGCGCGCAGTCGGTGCCGTTCGTGTAGGGGCGTGGGTCTTGGAAGGGGCCGAGCTTGAGCGGACCACACACCTGACTGCCGTCGTAGGGATGGGGGCAGAGGCCCGCGCCCACCGTGGCCATGCCACCGGGCGCCGCAGGATCGACCTCGCCGAAGAAGCGAACGATGGCGTTGAGATCGACGTAGCCATCGCCGTCGGCGTCGTCGGGCAGGCCGTCACCATCATCGGGCTCCTTGTCGGCGACGAGGCCCTCGTCGATGGCGTTCTGCGCCTGGGCAGTGATCCGCTGCTCGGTGATGCCGAGGGGCTTGAGCACGAGGTCTGGCTCGAGCAGCTTGAGCGTATCGGCGCGAAAGTAGGTGTAGTCGCTCGCCTGCACGAGGCCCGCGTCGTCGCCGGGCACGACCGCCCCACCACCGCCGCCCATGCCGCCCCCTGCGCCTGCCCCCGCGCCGCCGGAGCCGCCGCCGCCCGTCCCATTGCCCGCGGCGCTGGGATTTTGGCTCTCGCTGGTGTCTGGCTGATCCGCCCCGCAGGCCGCGCTCACGCTCAGGCTCGAGCAGACCAAAAGCCAGCCAATCCCATGCAATTTGGCACTTCTCATCGCGTTTTACTCCAAGCGCTGACGGGCCGTCCCACCCCGCGCGGCGGGACTCGGCCATAAGAGCGGGTGAGACTACAACGTTTGACCGGAGCCCGTCTGCCCTTTCCTACGCCGGGCTTGGATGGCCCAGAACACGGCCTCGGGCGTGGCCGGACAGCCGAGCTCGACGGGTCCCTGTGAACCGAACGCTGCGATGGCATCGCGCAGGGCCTCGCGCACGCTAATCGCCAACATGAACGGCGGCTCGCCGACAGCCTTGCTGCCGTACACCACCGACGGCTCCTCGGCGCGCTCGAGGAGGCGCACGTTGAAGATGGGCGGGCACTCGCCGATGGTTGGCACCTTGTAGGTGGACGCGGAGCTCGTGCGCAGGGCGCCGTCGGGTCCATGACTCACGACCTCCGAGGTGAGATAGCCGAGCCCCTGCACGAAGCCGCCCTCGATTTGGCCGAGATCGATGGCGGGCGCGAGCGACTCGCCCACGTCGTGCAAGATGTCGACGCGACGCAGCGCGTACTGCCCCGTGAAGCCGTCGACCTCGACCTCCGACACCGCCGCGCCGTAGGCGAAGTAGTGAAAGGGCTCGCCCTTGCCGCGCGTGGGATCGAAGTGAATGCCCGGCGTCTTGTAGAAGCCCGCGGCGAACAAGGGCACGCGTGCGAGATAGGCGCGCTCGCACACCTCGGCAAAGAGCACGCGCCGACCTCCGCCCCAAACCTCCGAATCGGCAAACAGCACCTCGTCGGGCGGCACCGAGAGCAGCTCGGCCGCAAAAGGGGCGAGACGCGCACGCAGCATCTCGCACGCCTCACGCACGGCGGCGCCGTTCAGGTCGCTGCCGCTCGACGCGGCGGTGGCCGACGTGTTCGGGATCTTGTCGGTGCGCGTCGGCATCATGCGCACCGCATCGAGCCGAAGCCCCAGCGTTCGCGCGGCGATGGCGCGCAGCTTCGTGTGCAGGCCCTGGCCCATCTCGGTGCCTGCGTGGTTCACCTGCACGCTTCCGTCGCGATACACGAGGACGAGGGCGCCCGCCTGATTGAAGAAGGTGGCCGTGAAGGAGATGCCAAACTTCACCGGTGTGATCGCGAGCCCGCGCTTCTGCTGCGCATGGGCTTGATTGAACGCGCGCACGGCCGCGCTGCGCGCCACGAAGGCGCTCTCGGCGCGAAGCTCGCCAAAGATGCGCGAGAGCCGCTCGGCACCACGCACGGGTTGACCGTAGTGCGTGTGCTGGCCCTCGCGGTAGAAGTTCTTCGCCCGCACCACATCGGGCAGAAGGCCGAGCGTGCGCGCCACACGATCCATCACGTCTTCGATCACCACCATGGCCTGGGGCCCCCCGAAGCCGCGCATGGCCGTGTTGGAGGGCAGGTGCGTGCGCGCGACCCGACCGACGACGCTGAGGTGCTCGATGCGATAGGCGTTGTCGATGTGAAACAGGGCCCGCCACAGGATGGCTTCGCTCAGATCGAGGCAGTAGCCGCCGTCGCTGAAGAGCTCGACAGAGAGCGCCGTGACGCGCCCGTCGCGCTGAAATCCCGCGCGAAAACGCGCAAGAAACGCGTGACGTTTGCCGGTGATCGTGATGTCGCGCTTGCGATCGAGCCGCACACTCACCGGGCGCCCGGTGCATACGCAGCCGAGGGCGGCCACCGCGGCGCATAGATTGGCCTGGGTTTCCTTGCCGCCGAAACCTCCTCCCATGCGCAGCGACTCACACGTCACGCGATGGGAAGCGATGCCGAGGACGCGGGCCACGATGTGCTGCACTTCGGTCGGATGCTGCGTCGACGAACGCACGAACAGCTCGCCACTCGCGTCGCGCTCTGCGAAGGCGGCCTGAGTCTCGAGATAGAAGTGCTCTTGGCCACCGACGTGAAGCTCGCCCGCGAGGCGAAGCTCCGCCGCTTCGAGCCCTGCCTCCGCATCGCCATCTGACAGGCGTCGCGGCCCGGTGAGAAAGCTGTTGGCCGCGATCGCCGCCTCCATCGACAGGATCGCAGCCAAGGGCTCGACCACGAGCGAGACCGCTGCGGCGGCGAGGCGCGCTTCGGCGAAGCTCTCCGCGAGCACCCACGCGACGGGCTGGCCGTGGTAGCAGATCTCGCTCGGAAAGAGCGGCTCATCGCGCCGTACGCTGCCGAGGTCGTTGTCGCCCGGCACATCGGACGCGCGGAGCACGTGCACCACGCCAGGCATCGACAGGGCGCGGCTCGCATCGATGGCGACGAGGCGCGCGTGGGCGTGGGTCGCTTGCACGGGAAAGGCGTGCAAGACGTCGCGGCGCGTGGCGACCAGGTCGTCGGTGAAGTGCGCCGCACCCGTGACGTGCTCGCGCGCGCTCTCGTGCACGTCGGCCTTCACGGGCACACCTCCTCGACGAAACGCTCGAACAGGGTGCTCACGAGCAGGCGGCGATAGCTCGCGCTGCCGCGCACGTCGTCGATGGGCGTGAACGACACGTCGAGCAGGGGCGTGGCCAGAGCCGAGAGCCCGCGCCCCAGGGGTTGCCCCACGAGCGCATCCTCCGCGGCGTAGGCGCGCTTGGGCGTCTCGGCGACGCCGCCGTAGGCGAGGCGCGCACGCTCCACCAGCCCCTCGGCATCCAGCGCGAGCACGAACGCAGCCGACACGCATGAGATGTCGTCGAGGGAGCGCCGCGCCACCTTGTAGAAGCGCGCGAGGGACGGCTCCACGCGCGGCACACGAATGAAGGCCAGGAGCTCGTCGGGGGCGAGGTCGGTCGCGCGATAGCCGGTGAAGAAATCGTAGATGGGCAGCCTGCGCGAGCCACGCGCGCTCATCAGCTCGAGCTCCGCGTCGAGCGCGAGCAACACCGGCGCGGCATCCCCGATCGGCGAGGCGGTCACGATGTTTCCACCGAGGCTCGCGCGCGCCCGCACAGGCAGCGAAGCGAACAGCGCAAAGAGCTGCGCAAACAAGCGGCTGCGCGGGCCGAGCTCACGCTCGAGCAGGGTCAGCGGTGCAGAGGCGCCGATCACGAGCTGTTCGCCCTCGACGCGCACGTGACTCAGCTCCTCGACTTGATCGATGGCGATGAAGCGCTGGGCGCGCAGACCATGCTGATTGATCGCGACGACGACGTCCGTGCCGCCGCACACGATCGTGGCGTCGGGTTGGGCTGCGCGCAGGGCGAGCGCCTCGGCGAGCTGAACCGGCCGCGCAAAGCTCACGCCCTCGGCGGTGTAGTCGATCGATGCCTGCACGGGCGCGGGTTGTGCGAGGCGTGAGGCGAACGCATCGCCTGCGGCCACCTGCGGCAGACTGCGGCCCGCATCGCGCAGGGGGCGATAGCCCGTGCAGCGACACAGATTGCCTGAGAGCGCCCGTTCGACCGACAGCCTCGGCGAGGTGTAGTAGTGCGCAAACAAGCTCATCACGAAGCCCGGCGTGCAGTAGCCACACTGCGAGCCGCCCTCGCGCACGATCGCCTCTTGCACGGGGTGCAGCGCTCGCCCCTGCTCGAGGGCCTCCACCGTGAGAATCTCGGCACCGTCGACCGCGGGTAAGAGCACGAGGCACGCATTCACGGCCTCGTACTGCGCACGGCCTTGGCTCGCAGCGCGCACGAAGGCCACGACGCAGCTGCCGCACTCCCCCTCGGCGCAGCCCTCCTTGGCACCCGTGAGCCCCAGGCTGCGCAGAAACGACAGGAGCGTCGTGTGCGGATCGACGTCGCGCACCCGCATCTCTCGCCCGTTGACCTTGAAGTGAAGCGCGCTCACCGCTCTCCCCGGCGCACGAGCTCAGACACCATGCTCATGTGTCCCGCGTCGATGGAGCGCCGACGCGCAATGAGCTCTGCCACGATGCTGATGGCGATTTCCTCCGGCCCCAAAGCCCCGATGGCGAGCCCCACCGGCGCGTACAGGCGACTCAGGTCGAGCTTTCCATGTCGCGCCTCGAGGCGCTCGAGCACACGCAGCACCTTTCGACGGCTGCCGATCATGCCGATGTAGCGATGGGGCGCGCGCAGCGCACCACCGAGCGCACGCTCATCGAGGGTGTGATCGTGGGTGGCAATGAGCACGAAGTCGCGCGGCGTGGGCATGAGTGCGCGGAGACCTTCGTCGGGCTCGAGCACGAGGCGCTCACATTCCCCGAAGCGCTCCTCGCTGTTGAGCTCCTCGCGCGGGTCGACCACACACACACGAAAGCCTGCGCCGCGGGCGACGCACGCCGTGGCCTGTCCCACATGACCAGCCCCGAACAGGAGCAGCCGATCGGTCGCTTCGAGCAGCTCCACGAACACCTCCATCCGCCCACCACAGCACATCCCGAGATCACGCGTCAGGTCCCAGACGAGGGTGCGCGATCCGCCCTCGCGCGCGCAACGCTCGAGCTCGTCGCATACCGCCTGCTCGATGCGCCCGCCTCCCACGGTGCCGAGCGTACGGCCGTCGGCGAAGCGCAGCATGCGCGCCCCCAACCGCTGCGGCGTCGAGCCGTGCGTGCGCGTGACCGTCGCCAAGCAGACACGCTCACCGCGCTCGAGCGCCTCGGCCATCGCACGCAAGAGGCTCAGGGAGAAGGCGGCCATCGCTCACTCCAGGTTGACGAGCAGCACGCTGGCCACCGCGAACACGGCTCCGAGCGCCTTCGGCCACGACAGCGGCGCGCCCTCCACGAAGCGATCCCAGAGCGCTCCCGTCACCATCTGCGACGCCACCACGACCACGAACACGGGAAGCGCGCCGAGGCGCTGAACGGCCCAGGGCAGGCCCGCGACCAGCAGAAACCCAAACAGCCCTGGCAAGAGCCACCACAGGCGAAACAGCGCGAAATCGAAGTCGACGCGATACATGCCTTCACGAAAGCCGCGCACGACGCAGAACACGACGAACGCGAAGGACAGCACCAGCGCACCGAGCGTATTGAGCAGCGCCGCGGGCCCAAGGCCCCACTCGCGCGCGATCTGACGGTTGAGCACCGCCTGCAAAACGGCCACGACGCCCAGCACCACGGGCACGAACAGCGCTGCTGACATGCAGCACACGATACCCGATGCGGACACGCCGCGTGAGCGCGAAAAATGCGCGAAATGCTGCGGCTTTGCCTCCTCCGTCCACCTGATGTGTGGTAGGGGAAGGCGGCCCCAGGGGGAACCGTGACGGATCGGAACAGCGCTCAAGGCACGCATTCCTCGTGGCTCGGCTTGCCGACGCTGTCCGAGCTCATCGAGCCGAGCGTGCTCGCGCACTTGGCGCAGCTCGCGGCGCTTGCGGGAGGCACGGCCTTCCAGGTGATCGAGAGCCGAAAGACGCGCGTGGCCAGCGCGGGCACGCCGCACCCGTGCCCCCTGTGCGAGGGCCACGGCGGGCAGGCGCAACCGACACAGGGCACGCCCTTTTCCGCGCTCACGCGCTGTGCGCACGGCGTGTGCTCGGCGGAGCTCCCCCTGGTAGTGGAGCACTCGCGACTCGGCTTTTTGCGTGTGGGTCCCTTCAGCCTCGAGCCGCTGCCCGATGGGTCACCCGCCACAGATCTCGTGCGCGCATCCGCTGCCGCCGAGCTGCTCGCGAGCGCCATCACCGATCGCCTCGAGGCGGCCCACCTGCGCAGGGCGCTCTCGGTCGACCCTGGAAAAGCCGACGAGCTCTTGCAGCTCGCGCTCGAAGCGAGCAGCGACGCCATTTGGGATTGGGATCTCACGACCAACAAGACCTACTACAGCCCGCGCTGGTTCGAGATGCTCGGCTACGCGCCGGGCGCGTTCGAGAGCGACTTCGACACCTGGGCCTCGATGACGCTGCCCGAGGACGTGGCGAGCACCGTGGCCATCGTGCAGAAAGCAATCGAAGACAACACCGGCTACGAGTCCCTGTTTCGTATGCGCCATGCGAATGGGAGCTTGCTGTGGATCCGTGGCCGTGGCCGCGTGACCGGACGCGACGCAAACGGGCGTCCGATCCGCATGAGCGGCACCAATACCGACATCACGTCGCTGAAGACGAGCGAAGAGCAGCAGTCCTTGATCGAAGCCCGCTGGCGTGAGAGCGAGAAGATCACGGCCATCGGCCGACTCGCCGGCGGGGTGGCCCACGACTTCAACAACCAGCTGATGGTGATCCTGGGCAACGCGAGCCTGTTGCGCGAGCGCGTGCAATCGCCCCAGGCCCAAGCCTTCATCGACAACGTGCTGTCCGCGACGTCGCGCTGCTCCGATCTCACGCAGCAGCTGCTCGCCTTTGCGCGCGTGGGCAAGCAAAGCCGCGGCGACGTCGACCTCAACGCCATCGTGCACGAAGTGGCGACGCTCGTCGGCGTGGCCAAGAGCTTCGACGTGGTCGAAGACACACTCGAAGAGCGCGCCGACGTGATCGGCGACGCGTCGCTATTGCGCAGCGCAGTGCTCAACATGGTGCTCAACGCGCGCGACGCCATGACCGAACGCGGCGGCGAGCTCAGGCTCGAGACGCGGCGCGAGCACATCGATCCCGCGATCGACGCAGACATTCCCGAGGGCTTGCAGGCGGGCGAGTACATCGTGTTGCGCATCAGGGACACGGGCTGCGGCATCCCCGAAGACGTACGTGCGCACATCTTCGAGCCCTTCTTCTCGACGAAGCCCGTGGGCCAGGGCACCGGCATGGGGCTCGCCGCGGTGAGCGGCACGGTGCAGGCCCACGAGGGCGCAATCCGTGTCGAGAGCGAGGTCAACCGCGGCACCACGTTCCACGTGTACCTGCCGGCAAAGCCGAGGGACGTGCGAGGCGGCGACGCGCTGCACCGAGGCGCCTCGAAGGGCCGCATCCTCGTCATCGACGACGAGCCCCTCGTGCGCGACGCCCTGTGCGCGCTGATCTCTGCCCTCGACTACGACGCCGAAGCCTGTGCGAGCGGCGAAGAAGCGCTGAAGCGCATGGCCCAGAACGACGAGGTCGATCTCGTCATCCTCGATCTCGTGCTGCCCGGCATGAAGGGCCCCGACATCTTTCGCGAGCTCCGGCGTCGGCGCCCAGGGCTTCGGGTGGTGATCGCCACGGGCTTCGGCCAGGGTGAAGAGTGCGAGGCGCTGCTCGCCCAGGGCGCTGTGGGCGCCCTCGCAAAACCGTTCCGGGCGCCCGAGCTGGCCAAGACGATCTCCACCGCCCTCGGTAAGCCAGCGTAGCCATTCGGCCGTGGGGGCAAGGGCACGAGGCCGCGCCGGCCAGGAAACCCCACGGCGCGGCGTCTAGTCTGCCTAGACTCATCTCCTAGGAGGAGTCGTCCATGCAGACTGAGCGCGTCACGCCAACATCCACTCGCCCCACGAGCGCGGGCTCCGAGAAGCAGGGGCGCCTCGCCAGCTTCAATCTGGTGGCGCACCTCGCCGAGTCGAGCAAGGCCCCGAACCTGGCCCGCCACCTCAAGATTGGCGTCGAGAACTGGCTCACCACCCAGATGATGATGACCGCCTGCCGCACGCAGCCGCAGGTCCCCGACTACTACAAGCCGCGCGCGAGTCAGTACGATCAGATCCAAAAGGAGCTGCACTCGTACTGCAGCAAAGACAAATACACGATGGTGCTGTTCACCATGCCGCTGCTCGGCAAGCTCATGGATGACGGCGGCATCGACTGGGTGTCCGAGATGGAGCGCTTTCCAAAGCTCGAGATGCCGAACTACTACTTGCAGCCGTTTCACTCGATTCCCGGCGGCTGGCTCAATCCGCTCTCCGCGATCGGCAACGTGGCCGCCTTCCGCGCGCTGTATCGCCGCGCTCACCGCCGCGGCGCAGAGGGGCTACGCGAGGACATCGCCGCGTTCGTGCCCAAGGACGCCAAGGTGATCTACGACTTTGGCGCGAGCACGGGTGGGCAGTCGGCCGCCATCGCCGAGCGCGTGGGGCGCGACGCAACGATCTACGCGGTCGAGCCGTCGCCGGCTGGCATCATCCACGGCAAAAAGCACATCCACGATCCGCGCATCCAATGGGTGCACGACTTCGTCGAGAACATCGACTTCCAAGAGAACAGCGCCGACGCCGTCAACCTGATGTTCGTGGCCCACGAGTGCCCCGACAACATCAAGCGCGAGCTGCTTAAGGCCGCCTTCCGCGTGCTCAAGCCCGGCGGCGTGCTCGTGTGGACCGACCCACC
Organism: uncultured Polyangiales bacterium; assembly: GCA_964398415.1. Taxonomy (GTDB): domain Bacteria; phylum Myxococcota_A; class Polyangia; order Polyangiales; family DASUME01; genus DASUME01. The sequence continues at coordinate 16,211 of CAYNOM010000042.1, forward strand.
CGCCGACGATCTGTGCATCGCCTCACGCGGCTTCTTCGAGCCCTACGCCTGGCAGTGGCAGCAGTGGGGGCCGGACCGCGAGCTCAAGGAAGTGGGCTTCCGCGACATCCGCACCCATCACGTGGTCGACCCGCAGTACATGTGGACGCGCGTCGCGACCAAGTGAGCGAGGGTTATCAAGGAACTGTGCACGCGCACAGCGGGATGCTCGAAGAGAGCGTCATCGGTGCGCGTGCGAGGCGTGGCACGAGCGCCACCGCGACTACGACCGCGAGCGTCGGCTGCGCGAGCGCGTCCGTGTCGACGCGGTGCCCGGCGAGCCGCTCGCGCGCGAGCTGAGACTCCTCCAAGAGCACCAGCGGACCACCCTTTGATTCAATCCACCGCATGAGGGTTGGATCGCCTTCCTCCCCAAGAGCAGTACTTGTACCGGACGAGCCTGAGGCGTGGTTTCATCCGCTCAAGACTTCGCCCATCTCTAGGAAGCTCACGTTCGTGAACTCGTGCTCCTCGATGAGCCGCTTCACGTCGTCAGTGCAGAAGACCCACGTCGGAAACTCCCTGATGCGGAAGATGCCACGCATCCGCGGCACAATGATGCCTTCACCCTCGATCCGAGGGTGAATCACGGTGACCAGTTCTGCTCGCTCTTGGTCCCACGTCTTCTCCCTTCGCTGCACACCGCTGACGTCGAAGTGCCTAGAGCCATCGCAATTCTCGACCTGTGTAACCGTCGAACGAAGCGGATCGAGGCTCGTCCATGCAGTGACCCAAAGCTCTCGCAGCTGCGGCCCCGAATAGGGCAGCCTAACTAGTTCGCATCCGAGAATCAGATCCATCGGAAATCGCGACGGAAATAAGAATCGGAGCTGCCGTGTTTTTGGTGAAACCGCCAAGAATCACCGCAAAACCCGGAACTCCGATGCGAAAAACCATAGCTCCGCAGCTCAGTCTTGTCTCGCGTCCAGTCGATCATCGGCACGCCCGAGAGCTTGCGCGGATCTCCGACATCCTCGACAAGCTGCCGGAGAGTGCGGAGCTCGTTGCCAAGAGTTTGGTTCGTGGAACCAAGGCGAAGAGCGCCGGCCGAGCTGGGATGAGCGGCGAGCAAGTACTGCGCTGCATCATCCTCAAGCAGATGCTCGCCGTCAGCTACGAGGCCCTCGCGTTCCATCTACTGGACTCGCCGACGTACCGGGCGTTCTGCCGCGTGGGCATGATGGACAAGGCGCCGAAGAAGTCCACCCTGGCTGACAACATCAAGCGGGTGAAGCCGGAGGCAATGGAGCAGATCAATCGACTCATCGTCGGCAAGGCCAAGAAGGCCGGCGTCGAGAACGGCAAGAAGGTGCGCATCGACAGCACCGTCATCGACGCGAACATCCATCATCCACTCGACAGTCACCTGCTCTTCGACGTGGTGCGCGTCCTGACTCGAATCCTGAAGAACTCGCAGGAGTTGTCATCACGGATCAAGTTCAGCAATCACACCAAGCGCGCCAAGCGACGCATGCTCGACGTGGTCCACGCGCGCAGCATGGCGCAGCGAGTGCCGATCTATCGCGAGCTCGTGCAGATCGCGCGATGGACGATGGACTACGCATCGCAGGCCGCTGCGGTGTTGTCGACGCTCTCGAACTTCCGCGCTTGGGCAGCTTCTGACCTGCTGCAGCACTACTTGGAGCTGGGGAAGAAAGTCGTCGACCAGACCGAACGTCGCGTCTTCCGAGAGGAATCGGTGCCTGCGACTGAGAAAATCGTCTCGATCTTCGAGCCACACACCGACGTCATCGTGAAGGACCGGCGCGATACCCTCTACGGCCACAAGGTGTTCTTCAACGTTGGTGCCTCCGGCATGGTGATCGACATGTT
>CAYNOM010000042.1:18138-19045 GCA_964398415.1 uncultured Polyangiales bacterium
CCTTCGGATGCCACGCACGCCATTCCGATGCTCGAGCGCCACCGTGAGATCATGGGCAAGGCACCCGAACAGGCTGCCTTCGATGCTGGTTTCACCTCCACGGCGAACACGCGGGCCGCTCGCGAGCTTGGCGTGAAGGACGCGTGCTTTGCCGCAAAGGGTTCCATCGATGTGCTCGATGGAGTGCGCAGCCCGAAGCAGTACAGGAAGCTCCACCGCTTTCGCGCCGGCGTCGAAGGCATCATCTCATTCACGAAGCGTTGCTTCGGTCTCGACCGATGCCTCTGGCGCGGTTACTCCTCGTTCCAGGCCTACGCTTGGGCGTCGGTGATCTCGACCAATCTGCTCTTGTTCGCGAGGCACGCCATGAGCTGACCGATCGCATCGGCACGCAGTGACGGTGCCGCGTCGGGCACCAATGCGGAGCTCCGTCTTGGATGCGGGCTTCCGTGCCAGCGTCGTGTTCGGCAGCCTTTGCCGCGCCCAACAACCCCGCCACGGCCCCGCAACTTGGAGCCCCGACCCATAGCGTTTGGGGCAGAATTGCCAGGAAATCGGCTTTTCTGGATGCGAACTAACTAGTCCAAACTGCTTCACCAGTCATCTCGAATTTGCAGAACGTCGGCGGCAGTCGGGTCACGACCAAGGGATTCGATCCGCTGCTTGAACGCCTCATTGTACGCCCCGCCGCCAGCTCCTTTGTGAATGGTCTTATGAAGTTCCTCAGGGATCGACCAGCGATTTGGAGATCCAGCCTTACCACGAACAAGAGGGTCGTTGGCTACATCGTTGGGCAACATCTTGAGTATCTCGCCAGACCCTCCGGCCGCGGAGAACCCGCCGCGGAGAACCCGCCACCACGTTTCGCAGCAATCCTCGCTGGCGGCCGCCGCCAGGAGCGCCGCCA
>CAYNOM010000043.1:0-10560 GCA_964398415.1 uncultured Polyangiales bacterium
CTCGGTTCGCCTGCGCGACCTCGGACGCGTGGAGGATTCGACCCTCGAGCAGCGCTCGCTCTCCCGGCTCGACGGCACGCCCACGGTGATCCTCGAGGTCCAGCGGCAGTCGGGGGCGAACACGGTGGCGGTGATCGAGGCCGCGAAGAAGAACTTGAGCGCCGTCAGAGCGCAGCTTCCCAGCGACGTGAAGCTCGAGATCATTCGCGACCAGTCGCGCTACATCCACGCGGCGTTGCACGAGATCAACATGCACCTCGTGCTCGGCAGCATCCTCGCGTCGCTCGTGGTGCTCGCATTCATGCGCTCTTGGCGCTCGACGCTGATCGCGACGGTCGCGATTCCCGCGTCGGTCATCTCGGCCTTCGGCATGATGTGGGTGCTCGACTTCACCCTCAACGGCGTGACCATGCTCGCCCTGGTGCTCATGGTGGGCGTGGTGATCGACGACGCGATCGTCGTGCTCGAGAACATCTTTCGCTTCGTGGAAGAAAAGGGGATGGAACCCCGCCGCGCCGCCAAGGAAGCCACGGCCGAGATCGGCCTGGCGGTGCTCGCGACGACGCTCTCGCTCGTGGTGATCTTCGTGCCCGTCTCGTTCATGTCGTCCATCTCAGGGCGCTTTCTCTACCAATTTGGCCTGACGGCGGCGGTGTCGATCCTCGTCAGCTTGGTCGTGTCGTTCAGCCTCACGCCGATGATGGCGTCGCGCTTGCTCGGGGGCCCCGCGCGCGAGGTCGGCCACGAGGCGCCGTCGTCGCGTGGCGGCTTCTACGCTCGGCTTTCGAGGGCCTACGAGCGAGCGCTCGCCTGGGCCATGCGCCACCGAGCCGTGGTCGCCGTGGCGGCTCTCTTCGTCATCGCCTCGTCCGTGCCGTTGTACGGCCTCGTCAAGCAGGAGTACGTCCCCTCCGATGTCGACGAGGCCGAGTTCGAGGTCAACGTGTCGGCGCCGCTCGGGGCGAGCATCACCGCCATGGACGAGGTGATGCGGCGTGTGGCCGCCGAGATCCGCGCCGTGCACGGGGTGCGCAGCGTGCTCGTGCGGGCCGGAGGCGGCTTTCTCGCCGACACCAACAGCGGTAGTGCGTTCGTGCGCATCGCTCCCCACGACGAGCGCATCTTTTCGCTGTCGCGCCTTTTCCGTGAGACGTTGCGCGGTCAGCCCCAGCGCGCGTTCGAGGGCAACTACAGCCAGCGCGAGGTGATGCAGCAGGTCAGAAAGCGCCTCAAGCGCTTCAGCGATCTGCGCGCCTCGGTGCGCAACGTGCGTGCTTTCAACATCGGCGGCGGCAACTTCGAGATCGACTTCTCCATTCGCGGGCCGGATCTCGCCGCGCTCGCCCGCTACACGGAGGCCCTTCGTGAGCGCTCGGAGGCGCTCGGGATCGTCGATGCCGACACCACGCTCAAGCTCGACAGGCCCGAGCAGCGCGTCGTCATCGATCGCGCGCGCGCGGCCGATCTCGGCGTCCGCGCGGAGGATGTGGCCACGGCCCTGCGCTTGATGGTGGGCGGCGACGACGAGGTCACGCGCTTTCGCGACGAGAGCATGAACGAGACCTATCGCGTTCAGCTCCGTCTCGACGAAGCGGCACGCAACGACGTGTCGACCATCTCACGTCTGTACGTGCCGCGCTCCATGCCGCCACGCGGCGCCAGCGCAAGCCCTTCGTCCCCAACGCTCCTACGCCTCGACAACGTGGTTCGCATCGAGCGCGAACAGAGCGCCTCGCGCATCGATCGCCTCGACCGTGAGCGTGTGGCGAGCCTGCGCGCCGGCGTGGGGCCCGGTTTTGCCCTGGCAGATCGCCTCGATGCCTTGCGGGCCGCAGCCGAGGAGCTCGACCTGCCTGCCACCTACAGCACGCGCGTCATGGGGCGTGGGCGCGAGCTCGAGCGCACCTTCACCGAGTTCGTGTGGGCGTTTCTGTTGTCGCTCGTGTTCATGTACATGATCCTCGCTTCTCAGTTCGAGAGCATGGTGCACCCGTTCACGATCCTGCTCTCGATCCCGCTCTCGGTGCCGTTTGGGTTGTTCGGCCTTTGGCTCTCCGACAACACGCTCAACCTCTACTCGGCCCTGGGCATCCTGGTGCTCTTCGGGGTCGTGAAGAAGAACGCGATCCTGCAGGTCGATCACATGAACAAGCTGCGCGAGGCGGGCCTACCGCGCGCCGACGCCATCATGCAGGGCAATCGCGACCGGCTCCGTCCCATCTTGATGACCACGCTGACCCTGGTGGCGGGCATGATCCCGTTGTGGGTCGGCACGGGGCCGGGTGCCGAAGAGCGCCGCGCGATCGCGGTCGTGGTGATCACAGGTCAGGCGCTGAGCCTGCTTCTCACGCTGCTCGTGACGCCCGTCGTGTATTCGCTGCTCGACGACCTCGCGAGCCAACCGCACAGGCGCGCGTGGCTCACGTGGCCCTTCAAGCGCGCCGGCAGCGCGAGCGAAGTCCCGCGCTAGCAGTACGGTTTCGTGGTGCAACGCACAGGGGCAGCGCTCGCGTAGCCTGGTTTTTGGGGTACGTCATGTGGGCAATTTGGAACAGGGTGGATCGGACGCGCCGCCTGGCCCTACCATGGCGAGGAGGAGTGCTTCCGTGAAGCAGCGCCGCGGCCCGGATGATGATGTCGAGCTCGAAGCGCCGTCACTCACTGAGGGTGACGAGCTGGAGCTACCGTCACTCGCCGAGGGTGAAGAGGTGCCCGAGCTGGTGCTCGACATGGACGAGCTTGGTGCTGACGCGGGCTGGGACGAGTGGCCGTGCCCCGACGATACGGTCGCCATCGATCCCGTGGCTGTGCTCGGGCTCGAGCCCGTCGTGGTCGCGGCCTTTGCTTCGGATCCGCCGAGCACCCTGACGTCGCTCTTGCGCCGCGGGCCGCTCGAGGTCGACATCTACAGCGTGCCGGACGAAGTCGACGAGCCTCCCGCGCGAGACAGCGACGTGTTTCCGCGCGTGGAGACCTTCGAGGATCTGCTCGAGGCGTCGCGCAAGGCGAAGGGCAAAACAGGCCGGTAGAGTTAGCGCTAGCTCACTCGAGCAAGCTGCGCAGCATCCACGCCGTCTTCTCGTGCACCTGCATGCGCTGGGTGAGCAAGTCGCACGTGGGTTGATCGCTCGCGCGCTCCGCAGCCTTGAAGGCATTTCGTGCGGTGCGCGCCACGGTCTCGTGGCCCGACACGAGCACGCGAATCATGTCCTCGGCCTTCGGCACGCCGTCGTCTTCTTTGATTGCCGACAGCTCGGCGAACTGTTTGTACGTCCCAGGGGCGGGAAAGCCCAGGGCGCGAATGCGCTCGGCGATCAAGTCGACGGCGAGGGCGAGCTCGTCGTAGTGCGTCTCGAACATGAGATGCAGCGTCTGAAACATGGGACCCGTGACGTTCCAGTGGAAGTTGTGGCTCTTCAGGTACAGCGTGTACGTATCTGCGAGCACGCGCGAAAGGCCAGAGGCGATCTCCGCGCGCTGGTTTTGGTCGATTCCAATGTCGATCTTCATGGAGTCCTCCCCGCACAGACCATGCGCCCGCGGGGGGATTGGCGCAACAACTCCTTGATCTCCATGGAAGGCAGCGTCGCGCGGCGGCAATGCGTCGAATTAAAGTTGCATCGAGAATGCCAGATAATAGGTTTGTCCGACCGCGATGCACCTGACACGCTTCACCGACCTCGGCCTCCGCATCTTGATGTACCTCGCGCAACACGAGGGCCCTGAGTCGGTCACCAATGCGTTGATCGCGAGCCAGTTTCAGGTACCCCACAACCACGTCATCAAGGTCGTGCATCGGCTCGGTAAGCTCGGTTGGGTACACACGAAGCGTGGTCGCCACGGCGGACTGCAGCTCGCCGTCTTGCCCCACGAGCTGCGCCTCGGTGATGTGGTGCGCGGGCTCGAAGAGACCTCTCAGCTCGTCGACTGCAACGAGCCCCCGTGTGTCTTGAGGAGCCGTTGTTTGCTGCGCTTTGCGCTCGATGACGCGCTGTCTGCCTTCTACGCCAAGCTCGACGAGCGCACGCTCGCCGACATGATCAAGGCGCCCACAGGCGGCGTGCTGCTTCGGCTCTCAGCGCGGCGCGCGCGCTAGGACTCGCGAGCGTGTCGGCGACACCACCCGCTCGCCATAAAAGTTGCATTTTGCACACAACAATGAATAGGAGGTTTCATGCTTTCGGCTTCTGCTCGTCCCTACATCGATGCCAGTGTTCCAGTGTTGCGTGAGCACGGTCTCGCCATCACGCGTCAGTTCTATGCGCAGATGTTCTCGGCCCATCCCGAGCTCAAGAACGTGTTCAACATGGGCAATCAGGCGAACGGCTCGCAGCAAACCTCCCTCGCCGCGGCCCTGTTCGCCTATGCGGCAAACATCGACAACGCCGCGGCCCTCTCGCTGGTGGCCGAGCGCATCGTCCACAAGCACGCGGCGGTAGGCATCAAGCCCGCCCACTACCCGATCGTCGCCCGCCACTTGATCGGCGCCATCAAGCAGGTGCTGGGGGATGCCGCGACGCCCGAGTTGCTCGCCGCATGGGACGAGGCTTATTGGCTACTCGCCGGCGAGCTCATCGCCGCCGAGGCACGCGTGTACGAACGCGCGGGCAAGGGGCCTGGAGAGCTCATGACCCTGGTCGTGTCGGACGTGCGTCGCGAGAGCGACGACGTGAGCTCCTTTTACCTGAAGACCGAGACGGGCGGCTCGCCGGGAGCCTTTCAGCCTGGACAGTATGTCAGTGTGGCGGTGGACCTCCCAGGTGAGGACAAGCTCAGGCAACTTCGCCAGTACAGCCTCTCGGATTCGCCCGACAAACCTTACTGGCGGTTGTCGATCAAACGCGAACGCGACGCGCAGGGCCCAGAGGGTCGTGTGTCGAACCACCTGCATGACAGCCTGGTACCAGGCGACAAGCTCGAGGTGAGCGCCGCATTCGGCACCTTCATCCCGAGCCTGGCCTCGGATCGCCCGCTCGCCCTGCTCTCCGCAGGTGTTGGCATCACGCCCATGATGTCGGTGCTTCATGCGCTGCCATGTGCGGCGAGTCGTCCCGTGCTGTTTGCCTACGCCGCGCGCAGCCGCTCACACGCCGTGTTCCTCGACGAGATCGAGAACGCGCGCCGACGCTTCCGCGCCCTGACCACGCGCGTGTGGCTCGAGCAGGCGGCCGGTGCAGACGAGCACACGCGTGAGGGGCGCATGACGCTCACGCCTGATCTTCTCGAGCCCTTCCGCGACGCCGATTTCTACCTCTGCGGGCCCGTCGAGTTCATGCGCGAACAGTGGCGCGCGCTGGTGCAGGCAGGGGTATCCCCGACGCGTCTGCACCGCGAGGTGTTTGGTCCTGAGGCTCTCGACCACTTGTTGTAGGGCGTCGTCGCTCACATGCGTCCGGTCAGGAGCATGAAGATCACGACGGCGGCGGCGGCGAGTCGCCAGTAGCCGAACACGGCAAACCCTCGGTGGTTCAGCCAGGCGACCATCCACTTGACGGCCAGGATGGCCGAGAGCCACGCGGCGACGAAGCCCACGGCGAGCTCGGTCACGCCGTAGGCCTCGAGCATGGCGGTGCCGCTGCCGAGGCTCTTGTAGACGGTGGCGGCCCCGAGGGTGAGAAGGCCGAGCAGGAACGAGAACTCGACCGCGGCCGCGATGGAGAAGCCCGCTGCGAGCCCACCGAGGATCGTGGCGAGGCTGCGGCTCACGCCGGGCCATAGCGCCGCGCACTGGGCACATCCCACGATCAGGGCGACGCGCAGCGTGAGCGACTCGAGCTCACGACCCTTGGCGGCTTTCAACCGCGGCGCGACGACGAGCAAGAGGAGCCCGCCCGCAGCCCACGCGAGGGCCACGGGCCAGGGGCCGAACAGGTAGGCCTCGATCGCATCTCCGGCCAGCAAGCCAAGGGCGGCTGCCGGCACGAACGCCACCACGAGGCCGAGCGCGATGCGCGCGCCAACGGGCTCTTTGCCGCTCACCCCGAGGGCCATCTGCACGACGCGCTTGCGATACAGACCGAGCACCGCTGCGATCGCACCCGCTTGGATCACGATGGCGTAGGCGTTGGCTGCTTCGCTTGCCTCGATGCCGAGCAGGCGTTGCGCGATGAGCAGGTGTCCCGTCGAGCTGACGGGCAGGTACTCGGTGAGGCCCTCCACGAGGCCGAGAATCAGTGCTTGAAGGATGTTCATGGCTCGTGTTTCGCTGGGGGCGGTAGCAGACTCGCGGGCGTCGAACCAGCTTCGTCCTCGGAGTGGCGCGTGCGCGCGGAGCTTTCGCTACGACCGCAGGCGTAGCAGTCGTGAGCGCCCGCTGTTATAAGCGCACCGATGGGGAAGACGTGGCCGGCGACGGTCGCCGTGTGCATCACGATGTGTGGCTTGCCTTGGCCCTTCTTTGCCGCGGCGCAGGATCCCGTGCCCGCGGCGCAGGCAGAAAGAGCGCCGGAGCCCAAAGCCGAAGGCGCAGAGGTCGCCTTGGGCGCTCGCGCGAAGGTGAGCACGCCTGCGGATGCGGCCAGCAGCCTGACGCTCGACGAGCGCGATCTAGTGGGTCGCCCGCGGTTGCGGATGCTCGACTTCCTGTCGGCGGTGCCCGGGCTCTATATCGTTCAACATGCGGGCGGCGGCAAAGCCAATCAGTACTTCCTGCGCGGCTTCGACGCGGACCATGGCACGGACGTCGCGATCGACGTGGATGGGGTTCCGGTCAACATGGTCAGTCACGGGCACGGGCAGGGCTACGCAGACTTGAGCTGGGTCATCGGCGAGCTCGTGCAGCGGGTCGACGTGCGCAAGGGCCCCTATGCTGCTCAGGACGGAGACTTCGCCACAGCCGGCGCGCTCTCGCTGCGCACGCATGGGCAGGCACGGACGAGCTCATTCACGCTGCAGGGGGGACGCTTCAACACCTATCGCGGGCTCGCCATTCTCGCACCTCGCTTCGGTCGCGCGGATGCCACCGTCGCTTTCGAAGCGTACGGCACCGATGGTCCGTTCGAGCGCGAGGAGAACACGCGGCGCTACAACGCCTTCGGAAGGCTGCGCTGGAAGACCCGAGAGGGCTCGCTCGCGCTCACGGCGACGAGCTACCTGGGGCGCTGGAATGCGTCTGGACAGATTCCACTGCGTGCGGTTCGGGCGGGGGAGCTCAGTCGTTTCGGCGTGATCGACCCTTACGAAGGCGGCGCGAGCCAACGGCACAGTCTGTACGCCACGTACCACGCGCACGGCGCGCCAGGAGAGACCTTCGACGTCGTCTTGTACGCGGTGGCGTATCGCTTCTCGCTCTACTCGGATTTCACCTTTTTCAGCGAAGATCCCGCGCAGGGTGACATGATCCACCAGCGCGACGACCGCTTCATGAGCGGTGCTTCGGCGCGGTACCAGCGCGGTGACAAGCTCGGAGCCGTGTCGTTCACGACCCATGCGGGAGCTGCCGTGCGGGATGACCGCATCGACAACGGGCTTGTGCCGGCGCCCCAGCGCGAATGGCAAGCATCCACCGTCGACGCTACGGTGGGCGAGACCAGCATCGGCGTCTTCGCCGACACCAGCACCATCTGGACGCCGTGGCTGCGAACGGTGATTGGCGCACGGGTCGATGCGTTCGCGTTCGACGTCAACGACCACCTCGAAGATCGCACCACCAGCGGGACGCGCTCTAGCGGGGCGCGCACACGGTCTCGCGTGAGCCCCAAGGGCAGCATCATTCTCTCGCCGTGGCCCCATCTCGATCTGTTCGGCAACGCGGGCTACGGCTTTCACTCGAACGATGCGCGGGGCGTGGCGCTCGGCGTGACCCCGCTTGCGCGGGCCATCGGCTACGAGGCGGGCGCGCGTGTGCGGGGGTGGGCTCTGCTCGACGTGTCGCTCGCGCTCTTTCAGCTCGATCTGGCGAGCGAGCTTGTGTGGGTTGGCGATGCAGGCAGCACCGAAGCGCGCGGCTCGACGCGGCGTCGCGGTATCGAGGCGGGTGCTCGCGTGACCCCGCTGCGCTGGCTCGCTGCCGAGCTCAACGCGACGCTGACCGAGGCCGCGTACGTCGACAATCCAAGTAACGCGAACGCGGTCGCCCTCGCACCGACCCGCGTCGTCGGCGCCACGGTCTCTGCCCAGCATCCACGGGGCCTGTTCGGCCGCGTGAGCCTCTTGCACATTGGCGATCGGCCGGCGACCGAGGACCGCTTCCTCACCGCGCAAGGTTTCAGCCGCGTCGATGCGGGAGCGGGGTATCGCACAGGCCGCTACGAGCTCGCGTTGCACGCGCAGAATCTGCTCAATGCAAGCTGGCGGGAGAGCCAGTTCGCAAACGCCTCTCGCCTTCGCGAGGAAACAGCGCCTGTGAGCTGCCCGAGGGGCACGCGACCCGTGAGCGAGGGGGGAGTGTTCAAGGGCTGCGAAGATCTGCACTTCACGCCGGGCACACCGTGGAGCTTGATCGGCAGCGCCTCGTTGTTCTTCTGAGGGGGCGCTTGGCCCACGCGCCGTGCCCCGGGGCAGGCGAGCGTGACGAAAGGCGACACGTCCACGTGCGGTGTCCGCGCCACATTCAAGGGTGCGCGATCGCGGGGCGTCAGCGACGCGGCGTGCTGTCCCGCAGCGCGCTGTGACACGCGCGACACGCCCGTATGACCGCACTGTGATGAGTGAGCGTTCGCTCATCGTCCCGCGCTCGCGCTGCCGCCTGAAGCTTGCGCAGCGCGCCCCGAAAATCGTCATCGAGCGTGAACAGCTTCGCGGGTAGCTGCTGATTGAACGTGCTGAGGTCGTCACCCGCGGGACGAGCGGGCCGCGGCTCGGTGAGTAGCTCGGTGGTGAAGCGCTCAATCTCCGCGTGCGTGCCCAGCGCGACGGACACCGTGAGTGCCGAGGCCAGCTCAGCGTGGCGACTCATCGCTGCGCGTGTCCCGGGGCGCACCGCGAGGGGCAGCTTCGTGTCTGCTGGCGCCGGTGTCGGAGCGGCATGGCTGGGAGCCGTGCCCTGGGCGCCTGCATCGGTCGCGAGCAGCAGGGCAAGCAGGACGAAGCTGCGACGCGCGTGTGTACGGAGATATTTCATGGCCCTAGGTTCGCGCAAGCTGGGGCGCAGGGGCGAGTCCATTTCGCACGAAAGCTTCGTCGGGTTCCGCTTAGCGCCATCAGCGCCCGCCCGCGAACGAGCTGGCGATCTGGAGGCCGGGGTGCGTGCTCAGGACTTGCGCGGCATCGCGCGCGCCGCTGCTCTCGATCTGCGCGCGGTCGATGACCTCCACCGCGACGGGGGAATCGCCCAGGCGCTGTTCGCTGCGGCGAGCGGTGACGACCACCGCGTCGATCTGAAAGAGTGCGTCGGGCGCGTCTTCGGGGCGAGCTTCGGTACTGGCGAAGGGATCTTGTACGTCGGCAGCGCGCGGTGGCGCCTTGGCCGGGGGTTGAGCCGTCACCGACCTGACGGCGAACCCTACGAGGCCCACGGCAGCCAGACACATTGCGCAGTAGTTGAAAGTCACATCGCCGACGCCGTCTGCGAGCCATGTGCTATGGGCGGTGCAACTCAGGATCGATAGGTTCCAGCGAAAGGTTCCGAACATGGCTGTCTTGGTTGGGCGCAATGCCCCTGATTTCCTGTGCGCCGCGGTGCTTCCGGACGGCGAAATCGTCGACCGCTTCCACTTCGCCGAGGCGACGCGCGGCAAGTACGCGCTCGTCGTGTTCTATCCGCTCGACTTCACGTTCGTGTGCCCCTCCGAGCTCGTGGCACTCGATCACCGCATCCCGCAGTTCAAGGAGCGCAACGTGGAGGTGATCGGTGTGTCCATCGACTCGCAGTTCACCCATCACGCCTGGCGCAACACGCCCCTCGACAAGGGCGGCATCGGTCCCGTGAGGTTCACGCTCGCGGCCGACGTCAAGCATGAGATCTGCCGCGCCTACGACGTAGAAACCGAGGGCGGCGTCGCGCTGCGCGGAGCCTTCCTCATCGATCGTGCCGGTATCGTACGCGCGCAGCACGTCAACGATCTGCCGCTGGGGCGCAGCATGGACGAGCTGCTTCGCCTCGTGGACGCCCTGCAGTTCACCGAGGAGCACGGTGAGGTGTGTCCGGCTGGCTGGCAGAAGGGCGACAAGGGTATGCAGGCGACCCCGGATGGCGTCGCATCGTACCTTGCGGGTCACGCCGAGCAGCTCTGAGGGCTTCCACGAGCAAGTCCCCGCGCGAGCAGCGGCCAGGTTGCGGTACTCTGCGCCCATGGATCTTCGCGCGCATACGACCTGGGCTTGCCTGCTCGCCATCGCGGCCTGTGAGGGCGGCGAAGCACGACCCTCGGACGCCGGCAGGGACGCCGGCAGCGACGCGGGGAGTGATGCCGCGACCAGCGATGGCGTCACGCTGGTCACGCTGAACCTGGCGCTCGCGCCGACGGTGAAGGGGACCAAGGAGCGCCTGCCCATGCTGCGCGAGGCCGTGGCTGCGCTGGATGCGGACGTGTTGTGCTTGCAGGAGGCGTTTTCGCCCACCACGCGTCCTTCCGCGTTTGCGTCGATGCTCGAAGAGAGCTTTCCCTACGCCCACTTCAC
>CAYNOM010000043.1:10660-18902 GCA_964398415.1 uncultured Polyangiales bacterium
GCACGTGCGCCGAGCGCAGGGCCGACCTTTTTGCTCGGTGACTTCAACGCCGGTCCCGATCCCGTCGGAGCCTGCAACGCGAGCTCCGAGCCCGCCTGCGACCCACCCGATCTCGAGACGTATGAGCTCGTGCTGACGCGCTTCGAGGATCCCAACGTCGACGCGTCGTTTTGCACGCAGTGCAAGGACGTCTTCGACCCGCTGCAGATCCTCGGCACGTTCTCGAGCGAGCCCGATCAACGCATCGACCACTGCTTCGTGGCCGACCTCGCGCCATTCGCCCACACCGAGACGCGCATCGTCGTCGACGAAGATCCGATGCTCGAGGTCGATGGCGAGGTGCTGCACAGCTTGTCCGATCATCGAGGCGTGGCCTGCTCGTTCCAGGTCGACCCGACGTGATCGTACGAGCTGCACGTGGTGTCAGTCGCCGCCTTCTGCCTTCATGTCGGCCATGAGCATCGACGACGGCTTGAAGGGAAGCAGCATGGACGAGCACCCCGCCATGACCGCGAAGGCGGCGGAGCCCCAGAGGCAGCCCAGCACTCCCGCGGCCTGAAACGTGATGCCCGAGAGCAACGTGCCCAAGAGGCGTCCCGCGGCGTTGGCCATGTAGTAGAAGCCCACGTTCATCGCGACCTTGTCGCCGTCGGAGTAAGCGAGGATCAGGTATGAGTGAACGGACGAGTTCACGGCGAACACGACGCCGAAGGCCCCGAGCCCGAGCAGCAGCACGAGCGTGGGACGAGCGCCTGCGCCGAGGCTGGCTGCGACACCCACCATCGTGAACGCCAGCAGAAACGCGAGCACACGCGCCGCCCGACCCTGCGGCGCTCGCCCTTGCGTGAAGCGGCTGATCAGCGCGGGAGCCATGGCTTGGATGGCGCCATAGCCGATGACCCACAGCGCGAGCAACGAGCCGACCTCCGTGAACGTGAAGCCGAGGCTCGCGGTCAAGAACACGGGCACACCGACGACGAACCAGATGTCGCGTGCTCCGAACAGAAACAGGCGCGCGCCGGACAGGACATTGACCTCGCGCGTCTTCGACAAGAGGCCCTTGAACTTGGCCTTGGCCTTCGTCTTGCCGAGCTCACGCGGCAACGATGCGACGGAGAAAGCCAGGACGAGGACGAGCGCTGCCGCCATGCCGAGAAGCGCGTTCCTGTAACCGATCATCGACAGCAAAAAGCCGCCGAGGAAGAAGCCGACGCCCTTGAGCGCGTTCTTGGAGCCGGTGAGCAGCGCAACCCACTTGAAGAGCGCCGTTTCCTGCTGCTCGGGGACGAGCACCTTGATGGTGCTCTTCGCGCTCATCTTGGTGAGGTCTTTGGCGATCCCAGAGAGCGACTGTGCACCCATCACATATGCGACGGATGCCGCCTGCCCCCAGGTGGGGTCCACGAGCGCGAGCATGCCGAGAGCCAGCACCTGGAGCGCGAGGCCACCGAGCAGCGTGACGCGAAGGCCCATGTGAGCGGCGAGCCAGCCGCCGAAGAGGTTCGTGACGATGCCGAAGAATTCGTAGAACAGGAACAAGAACGCGAGCTGCACCGGTGTGTAGCCGAGCTCATGGAAGTGCAGCACCACGAGCATGCGCAGCGCGCCATCGGTGAGCGTGAACGCCCAGTAGGCGAGCGTGACGAGGATGTAGTTGCGAACGGCACTCATTGCGGCAGCGAGAGGGCGACCTTGCGCGCGAGCTCGACCATGCGGTTCACGTAGCCGATCTCGTTGTCGTACCAAGCGAGGATCTTCACGCTCGTGCCATCGACCACCATCGTCGAGAGGGCGTCGATGATCGCCGAGCGCGTGTCGCCCTTGTAGTCGACCGATACGAGTGGCCGCTCCTCGTAGCCGAGGATGCCCTTGAGCGGGCCTTCGGCTGCGCTCTTCAACAGCGCGTTCACTTCTTCTACCGTCGTCGGCCGTGAGACCTCGAACACGCAGTCGGTGAGCGACGCGTTGAGCAGCGGCACGCGCACGGCGATGCCGTTGAGCTTTCCTTTCAGCTCGGGATAGATGAGCGTGATGGCCGTGGCCGAGCCCGTGGTGGTGGGAATCAGCGAGAGGCTGCTCGCGCGCGCCCTGCGCAGGTCCTTGTGCGGCGCGTCCACCACGGTCTGCGTGTTGGTGATATCGTGGATGGTGGTGATGACGCCATGGCGGATGCCGAGCCCTTCGTGGATCACCTTCACCACGGGCGCGAGGCAGTTGGTCGTGCACGAGGCCGCCGTGAGCAGGTGATGCTCGTCCGGGCGATAGAGGTGGTCATTCACGCCCACCACCACATTCAGCGCCTTTTCTTTCACCGGTGCCGCGACGATCACCTTCTTTTCGCCACCGGCGAAGTCTGGGGAGAGCAGCTCCGGCGTGCGAAACTTACCAGAGCACTCGAGCACGATGTCGACGCCGCGCTCGCGCCACGGCACCTCGCCCGGCGTTGAGTGGGCCGTGAACGAGACGGGTTTTTCGTCGATGACCACCGCGTCCTTCGTCGCCGAGACGTCGCGCGAAAAGCGCCCGTGGACGGAGTCGAACGTGAGCAGGTGCGCCGCCGTCTCGGGGCCCCCCTTCACCTCGTTGATGTGCGCAAACTCGAGCTCGGGCACCTGCCAGCCTGCACGCAGCGCGAGGCGGCCCATGCGTCCGAACCCGTTGATGCCTACGCGAATCGCCATGTCGCTCTCCCTCTCGAGGTGCTCAGCAGCAAGAGCCCTCGCCCTGTTTGCAGCAGTCTTCCCAGACGTAGTCGGTCATCGCGCGCAGCGCCCTGTAGTCTGCGGCGTAGTAGTGAAACGTGCCCTCGTTGCGCGTGGACAGAAGGCCCGCATCGACGAGGCGCTTGAGGTGATGGCTCAGGGTGGACGCCGGCAAGTCGACGTGGGTCTGGATATCACCTGCGGCGCTGCCACCATCGCCAGCTTTCACGACGAAGCGCAGGATGCGCAGGCGCACGGGGTGTCCCAGCGCCGCGAGCTGCCCGGCATGTCGTTCGAGCTTGGACGCCATCGGGATATGCTTCTAACATTCTCGAAGTAGCGCGCAAGTCGCGATGGCGATTGCGCTACGCTCCCCGTCGCGCGCGGCCGCCTACGCGATCCGCGTCGCCGTGACCGCTGCGGGCGGACAACCGTGGGTGCATCGAGGTGCGAAGCCGCGCAGTGCGTGCACGTACATGCCCCAGCTCGCCAACGCGAGCACGCACGTTCCCACGAGCGCGCCGTAGGTCCCCGCGTACGCGCCCAGCTGAGCGAATGCAAGTGGTGCAAACGCGCGTGCCAAAAGCGACGGAGACGCGAAGCCGGCCACGACGAGCCCAGGTTGCTCGTGGCCGAACAACTGCATGGGCACGACGGCTCTGACGATGGTCAGGACGCCATTGGACGCGCCGTACAGGACCACGAACAGGAGGGCTGACCCAGGAAGGACGTCTGCGAGGAGCAGGACCCCAGTCGACACGGCAAGGGCACCGAGGCTCAAGGTGCCGAGGCGCGTCCCTGAGATCGGCTTGGTTCTCGAAAGCTCGGCCGAGCGACCAAGCACCTGCAGGACGCCGATCGAGCCTGCGAGCCACACCGCGCGGTCGCCGTCGATGTGGACCGACAGAAGGGCGGTGAGCAAGTGCGCGCTCAGCGCCGCTCCGACGGCCGTCGCGCCCGCAAACGCAAGCGCAAGGCCGCGCGCGCACTTGCAGCCCAGATGGCGCTCTGCGTCTCTGTACGAGCTCCTGTACGAGCTCGCGCCATGGGGACGAGCGACCCTGTGCTCCGAACGCGGAAGCAGGAGCACATACAGAGGCAGGCACAGCAGGAGCAGCACGGCGTAGGCCGCGAACACGGTTCGGAAGCCGTAGGCGGCTTCGAGGTGATGCGAGAGCGGCCAGAACGCACTGCTCGCTAGACCCGCGATGAGCGTCAGGCCGGTCACGCTCGGCCGGTAGTGCGAGGGCATGGCTTGAGCTATCGCAGCGAAGCACACCTCGTAGAGCCCGAGTGCCATCGCAACGCCGAGCACGCCGTAGCCGAGCAGGAGCTGCGCCCAGCCGCTGGCGCTAGCGAGCAGCGCGAGTCCCGCCGCACCACACACGGTGCTCGCTGCGAGCACGACCCGACCGCCATGCCGATCGACGAGGCGGCCGGCCCAAGGTGTGAGTCCACCCGCCAGTGCGAGGCTCAACGAAAACGCGCCGTACACCGCGGTCTCTGACAGCGCGAGCGCTCTTCGCATCGGCTCCGCGAGGACCGCGATGGTGTAGTAGAGCGTGCCCCACGCGATGAGCTGAGCGATGCCGAGGCCCATCACCAGGCGCGTCCGCTCGAACGTGGTTGAAGCGCGGGTCATGCGCAGCAGCTACGCGGAGCTGGCTCGCGCGGGACGGGGCAGCGGCCTGTCGCCGCAGGTTGCGCGGGCACGGCGCAGCAGCCACCTCCTTGATCTGCGAAGTCGACGCTGCAGACGCCGGTCTCGGGCAGTTCCAGCTGCACGTGGTCGGCGGACGCGAGATCACCGGCGAGTGCGGCCACCACGGAGCGCACCTGCTCGTAGCCAGTGGCCAGGAGGAAGTTGGGCGCGCGTCCGTAGCTCTTTGCGCCGACTGCGTAGTAACCCGCTTCCGGATGCGCGAGCTCACGGTGGCCATGCGGCGGCACGCTGCCGCAGTGGTGCACGTTGGGATCGATCAGCGGTGCCAGGGCTTCGGTGCTCTCGAGCCACGGATCGAGCCGCAACCTCAGCTCCCGAGCGAGCGACAGATCCGGGCGAGCTCCCGTGGCGACGATGATCTCGTCGAGGTTCTCGATGTGCTCCGCGCCTGTTTCGCCAGTGCCTTGGACGGTAAGCCGAGCACCGTGCTCGGCCACCGCTTCGATGTGGAGCCCACGCACCAACTCGAGCTGGCCTGCGTCGACCAGGGCCCGCAGCCTCGAGCCGAGTTGACCGCGCTCAGGTAGCCCGTCGCTCTCGCCGCCGCCGAACACGCGCGCGAGGTTCTTGCCGCGCACCGCCCACACGATCGAAGTTCGAGGTGCGCTGCTCGCGAGCTCCGCCAACGCGAGCAGACTCCCTGCAGCCGAGTGGCCAGCGCCCACGACGAGCACGCGCTTGTTCGCGTAGCGACTGCGCTGTGAGCCGAGCACGTCGGGCATCCCGTAGCGAATCCGCGCTGCGTGCTCCCGTTCGCCGATTGCCGGCAAGCCGTTTGCGCCCATCCAACTCGGGTTGGCCCACGTGCCGGACGCGTCGATCACGGCGCTCGCTTCGATGTCCTCGTGGCCCGCGGACGTACGCAGGCGCAGCACGAAGGGAGCACTCTCACGTCCCGTCGTCTTCACCTTGTCGAAGCCGCGGCGCGACACCGACTCGACCCGAACGCCGAATCGGATGTCGTCCCCGAGCAACGTTGCGAGCGGCTCCAGATACTGGGTGCGTAGCTCGCCCGCCGTCGGGAGCTCTGCGGGATCGGGAAGAGCCCAGCCCGCGCGTTCGAGGAGCCGTGCCGCCGCTCGGTCGACGTTCATCTGCCAGCTGGAGAACAACCGTACGTGGGCAGTGCTCACGAACGACGCCGCGACTCCGTCGCTGGCCTCGAGCACGACGAACGGCGTGCCTCGTTCCCGAAGGTGTGCTGCTGCTGCGAGCCCGACCGGGCCCGCTCCGATGACTGCTACAGGAAGCTTGCTTTGATTCATGCTCATGACCTTTTCTCGCTGTTGCTGAGGTCGCCGCGGTGCTCGTGGGCTTGCCTTCGCGACTCGAGAGAAAGACGATGACTCAGGGCGGCGGACGCAAACTTTCGTGCGT
This sequence comes from uncultured Polyangiales bacterium, assembly GCA_964398415.1. Taxonomy (GTDB): domain Bacteria; phylum Myxococcota_A; class Polyangia; order Polyangiales; family DASUME01; genus DASUME01. The sequence goes on from CAYNOM010000043.1 coordinate 16,463, forward strand.
CGCGCTGACGATCACTCGCAGCAACCGTCAGGCAAGCGTCCGTTCGGGCGAGGCGCGCACTCGACGACACGGCCGCGCGCGTCGAGGGCGATCTTGCAGCAGGCCTCGAGGGACGCACGAAGGTGCTCGCGGCCACGCTGCACGCGCGACTTCATGCCCGACACGGAAATGTCGAGCATGGTGGCGGCGTCCTTTTGCGAGACGCCTTCGAGCTCCGTGAGCGTGAGCGCCTCGCGGTACGGAGAGGGCAGCGCGGCCACGAACGGCGCGAGCACGGCGGCGAGCTCGCGGGCGACGGAGCGGTCGTCATCGTCCTCGGGCGCCGCGGACGTCGCGAGCTCGGGCCCGTCATCACGCGCGAGCGGATGGCGCGCGGAGGCGCGCTGATGATCGGCGATGGCGCTGCGGGCCACCTGATACACCCACGGTCCGAAGCGCTCCTCGTCACGCAAGCTCGCGACGCTTCGGTGCATGCGCAGCAGCACGTCCTGGACTACGTCGTCGACGTCTGCGTCCGAGCGCACTCGCCGAGCCACGTACGGCCTCAGCTTCGTCTCCAGGTCACGCCACGCACCACGCGCCGCAGGATCGATCATGGCTCACGCCTCCGGATCGCAGCACGTCGGGCCGCAGCATGACTTGCCGCCTGGCTTCACGGCTTCGATCGTTGCGGACGCGACATACCGCTCCACGCCGGAGCCCGGCATCCAGTTGCGGATGAGCTCTCGGCTCTCCTCCCTTACGTCCACGCGGATGCTGTCGAAACCGGCTTCGCGCAACAGACGCTCGACCGTCTCCGCGCTGGCCGCTCCCGCCACGCAGCCGGTGAGCGCGGAGACGTCGTTCTGCAGGGCATCGGGCAAGGGCTGCGTCGCGACCACGTCCGAGATGGCGAGGCGGCCGCCGGGCTTGAGCACGCGGAAGGCTTCGCGGAAGACGGCCGCCTTGTCGGGGCTCAGGTTGATGACGCAGTTGGAGAGGATCACATCGACGGCGTCGTTCGCGACGGGCATGTGCTCGATCTCGCCGAGACGAAAGTCGACGTTCGTGGCGCCGAGCTTTTGCGCGTTGGCGCGCGCCTTTACGACCATGTCGGGCGTCATGTCGACGCCGATGACCTGCCCCTTCGGTCCGACGCGCTTCGCAGCCAGGAAGCAGTCGAAGCCGCCGCCCGCGCCGAGGTCGAGTACGATCTCGCCGGGCTCGAGCGCCGCGATCGCGTGTGGGTTGCCGCAGCCGAGGCCCATGTTGGCGCCCTCGGGCACCGAGGCGAGATCGTCCGGTGAGTAGCCGAGCGATAAGCTCGCACCTGCGTTGGGCCCACAACAACCCGGGGCACACCCGCCGCTCGTCGCAGCTCGTGCCACGTTCCCATACTGTTCGCGCACCGCAGCGCGAGCCTCGTCCTTCGCACGTTCGTCCATGTCTGTGGCCTCCTGAGAGAGAGGACGGTGACCTCTCGAAAAAGACGCGAACAATCGACCTGGCACTACTGCTCCCAACTTTCGGCGGCCCTCGCTCGTTCGGCGCCTTTCTGCGGTTCGTCGGCCAGCTTGAAGGGGGAGCCACCCCGTCTGCGCTGACCGCCAAACCGCAGAAAAACGCCGCCCTTCGCGATCATCCGCCGAAAGTTGGGAGCAGTAGTGCTAGGCGGGGAACCATCCCTTGGTGCGGTTGGCGAAGGCGACGAGCGAGAGCATCACCGGCACCTCGATCAGGATGCGAAGGATTCGGACGCGAGCCGGGTGGCCGATGGGCTTTGAGGCGGCAACCCGTTCGTTCATCGTAGATATACGATTACGGGTCGGTCAGCCCGCGTCAAGCCAGGGCTCGACGCACAGGTCACCACAGGAGCACCTGCGGCGCGAAGATGAGCAGTGAGCCCAGGAGGAGAATCACGGCTCCGCTCAGCAGCTTCAGCCAACGCCCCGCCTTCTCCTGGAGCTTGCGTTTGCCGAGCGTGATGACGGCGATCCCAACCATGATGGAGTCGTCGAGCACGTAGGCGAGGTTGTACAGCGCCAGGTAGCCGTAGCGCTCGCCGCTCGTGACGCCCTGCTGGACGAGGACCTGCGTGTACAGCGCCGGTAGGCCAGCCGTGCAGACCAGCTCGACGACGTTCACCAGCACCGCCAACACCGTGGCGCCCACGATCGAAGCGCCCAGGCTTTCGGCGCGTACGATCGAGCGGACGCGAGCGTAGATGCCCGGCTTCGCACGGTCAGGGATGCTGAAGCTGATGCCCTTCTCGAATGCGAAGAAGTCCTTCACGTTCACGACGCCGATCACCAGCGCCATGAGGCCGAGCACGATCTGCACGGTACGCGAGAGCCCAACCAGTATGAAGACGTTGAGCCATGCCGCCATGAATGCGTAGTAGGCGAGACCGCTCACGAGCACGAAGCTGCCTGCGATCGTGAGCATGCGCGGGCGGCTCTTG